>CAYOHF010000023.1:0-38521 GCA_964403695.1 uncultured Woeseiaceae bacterium
CTCCTACAATACTAATTAGCAATGTAGGAGCCCGCCCAGCGGGCGATGTCCCAAACTCGCAAAAATACCGGAACATCGCGCCAACGATTCAACCCACCGCCAGGAAACTCGTCTTTGTGGGGCGGCAATGGGTTCGACCTCGGCTTAAGAAACGCCGCTATCACTCCGATTTTGAACAAAATAATACTGTGAGACGTGGGCCAAATTGGCGTATTATGTCTGCTATGGAACTCAGCAACGGGCTCCTGACTCTGAAGTTAAAGCGCTGAAAGCCTTGGGCGGCGACAGCATCTGAAACCAAAATTCGACAATTTTTGGAAGAAAATCATGCGTATACGCCAGTACACACTCGTTTTTATATGGTCAATCATCATCGCCTTACCGGCGGCAGCTGCAACCAAGGAAGAACGCCGCGTTGAGGATTCAACAGACGTTGTGGACCAGTGGTCACGAATTCCGGAGCAATCGATACCGGCTGCGCTCTTGTCGCAGGCCTACGGCATCGCCGTAATCCCCAGCGTCATCAAGATCGGCTTTGGTCTCGGCGCGCGGCGCGGCAAGGGCGTCCTGGTGGTGCGGCAGAAAGATGGTAGCTGGAGCAACCCGTCATTTGTGACACTCACGGGTGGCAGCTTCGGCTTCCAGGTCGGCGCTCAATCGACGGATATTATTCTTGTGTTTAAAACTCGCAAGAGCGTTGATGGCATAGCAAACGGCAAGCTGACGCTTGGCGCGGATGCGTCCGTCGCTGCCGGCCCTGTTGGACGACACACCGGCGTCGCCACCGACTTAAAATTTAAGGCCGAAGTGTATTCGTACTCAAGAAGCCGCGGCTTGTTTGCGGGTGTAGCGCTGGAAGGCGCGGGCATGACAATGGACCGAAAAGCGAATGCTGCATTTTACGGTTCAGCAAGTATTACACCGGAACAGATTTTTGCCGGCTCTGGCAATGCCGCGCCGCATGAAGCAAGTAACTTTGTCCAGATGCTAACGACACATACCAAACGGTTACCAATGCGGCCGGGAATGAAAAGTGACGTAACATCGGCCAGGAGCGCGCCGCAGGAAGAATCAGAAGTGCGTACCTATGGTTATGGCACAACGGACGACGCACTCGACAGTGGCACGCTCTAGCTGCACTGGCAGACCTGAGTCCGGGTAAAACGAAGAGCCATCTCGTGCAAGAGATCCTTGAACAGGTGCAAAGTTGGGCCCAGCTCCTGGGCCCGAATATCTATCTTCAGGCAGCAGCGATAGCGATCGCCTTTATTATCATCGGCAAAATCGCCGATTTCATCATTTCCAGAGTCATCGCCAGGATAGTGGCCCGGTCGAAGACCGATTTTGACGACAACCTGGTCGCCCTTCTGCACCGCCCGGTATTTATTTCTTTTGTATTGCTCGGTTTGTCGCTTGCGACCGAGCGTGTGAATCTGCCCGACACACCCGCATTCCTGACGCTTGGCATCCTGAAGACTATTGCAATAGTTGTCTGGTACGGTTTCTTTCGCAGCCTGGTACAAATGCTGTTAACTGCGCTTGCCAGCGTCCCGCGAACCAGGGAATTGTACGCCAGCATGCTGCCGCTGCTGCAAACGATATTCAAAGTTTCTTTGCTGGCACTGGCAATCTATTTCTTCTTCCTCGCGTGGAACATTAACGTAACCGCATGGCTGGCATCAGCCGGAATTGTTGGTCTTGCTTTGAGTTTTGCCGCTAAAGATACTCTTTCAAACCTGTTTGCCGGCGTATCAATTGCCGCTGATGCCCCTTATAAGATCGGTGATTTCATTCGTCTGGATTCAGGGGAGCGTGGCATGGTCACGCACATCGGTTTGCGCAGTACTCGTATCGTTACCCGTGATGATGTCGAGATCACGATTCCAAATGGAATTATTGGCAATTCGAAAATTATCAATGAGGCCGGTGGGCCGTCAGCAAAACATCGCATAAGAGTGCCGGTCGGTGTCGCGTACGGCAGCGACATTGACCATGTGATCGATACGCTGGACGGTGTTGCCGGTGGACACGAACAAGTGTGCGACAAACCGGCACCGCGGGTACGCTTTCGGGCATTTGGCAATTCCAGTCTGGACTTCGAATTACTTTGTTGGATAAACCAACCCGTTGACCGCGGCAGACTATTGCACGAACTTAACTGTTCCGTTTACAAGGCATTCCAGAAAGAGAAAATTGAGATTCCGTTTCCGCAACATGATTTGCATGTGCGGAGTATGCCTTAGGGGGGACTTCGTTTGAGCGGGTGTGGTGGGTTGATGTTTTGCAAACATTTTGGGGCATGTTTTCAACATGCCCCAAAATGTTTGTCGCCCGTTGGACGGGCTCCTACGTGGCCGTGCTACAGTTATTTGCCGTTGCGGTGATCGGGATTTTATTCGGGAAGTTCCTGGCGACGCTTTAGTTCTTCGCGGATCGAGTTAAGATCTGAAGGCGTTTGCGGGTCAACGTCACCATCGGTTGAACGCGCTGCCTCGCCGGTCGACGGTACCAATTCGGAATCATTCGCTGTCACAGTCTGACTGTTGTTCGGGACATTCAACTGGCTTGCTTCACTGCCGTCAGTGGCTTGCGGCACATCTTCAAACAATCCCAGGTATTCGGCTTCCTCCCTGAGGCGCTGTGCCTCAAGATGCCTTCTGCCTGCCTCGGCGGCGGCTTCCTGCTTACGCCGCAATGCCTGTCGTTTTCTTTCAGACTGTGTTTCAAGCTGTTGGCGTCCTTCCCGCGCGCTGGCTGCCTCCAGTCGATTGACCGCGTCTCTCGCATTCACGCACTCCGCATCGTACTTCGTCTCTGATCTATTGCGTGCGCAACGCACCATCGTGGCTTCCAGCAAGCGTGGGTTTTGCATGAACTGATTTGTCGAGACTGGCGGTACTTCTTCCGCACAGCCTGCCAGCAGAATCAAGCCGCATGCAGAGCTAATAATGAGTGAAAGCTTCATTTGTGATCAACGCGTCATATTTAAAAGTTGGACAAGCAACACATACAAGGAATTTCCAGCATATTAACATTGGCTTGCAGTTGCAGTTTGTGGGCGAGTTCGCATTTCAGCCTAATCAATATTCAGGTCAACCATTTTCCGGCTCAGGCGTTAAATGAAGAGCAAGACAAAAAATCTGCCATAAATGGCGTTATTTTACCAATTTGGATAAACGGCAAAGGAATCCTTGCCTGTCAATAACGAATACTGACCAAGGAGCGGTCATGAAAAAGTCTTTTCCAGTCCTGTTGCTAGCGGTTATGAGCTATGGCTGTTCCACACCGTCTGCAGTTCAAGCCGACAACCACTCACTTATTAGCTACGACGAAATCGCTGCCGAAATTAAGGTCAGCTTTGAATCCCCAAGTGGATCATATGGATGGTCGCGTCCTGTAGCAGCAAACGAGTCGGGCTCAGAGTAGAGTACGCCGAAACGGTTGCTGACTATCGTTCGAACCGCTCGCTCGCTGCGCCCGTTCCTATTCGTCCGGATCGAATGTTGGCGCGAATAGTTGCTATAGTGTCGGCGTGTCCGAGCCCAGTCAGTTTTCGCTTCTGAAACAACGTCGCTTCGCGCCATTTTTCGTCACTCAGTTCCTCGGCGCTTTCAACGACAACATTTTTCGCAATGGCCTGATAATCCTTATTACGTTTCAGGGCGTACGTATTTTTGACATGGGTGCGAGTCAACTCGCTAATGTCTCTGGCGCATTATTCATTCTTCCTTTCTTTCTCTTTTCCGCTACGGCTGGTCAGCTGGCAGACAAGTACGAAAAATCGCGCCTGATGAGAGTGATCAAGGCTGCCGAAATCGTCCTCATGGTATTCGCCGCCTTCGCCCTCGCGAGTCAGATGTATTCCGTCCTGTTGTTCGTACTCTTTCTGATGGGTTGCCAATCGACAATGTTTGGCCCCGTGAAGTTCGCCTATCTGCCGCAGCAACTGACAACCGACGAACTCGTCGGCGGCAATGCACTGATCGAATCAGGCACCTATATGGCCATAATTTTTGGTCTGATTGTCGGCGGTATTACGGTCGCCACTAACCCGACAAATCAATATGTGCTCGCCGCAAGTCTTATCGGCGTTGCGTCGCTGGGTTACCTGGCCAGTCGGACAATACCGGAAACCAAAGCCGTCGATCCGGACCTCTGTATCAACTGGAATGCGTGGACGGAAACCTGGAACATCATTGGCTTCGCACGAAAGGACCGCAGCGTTTTTCTGTCAATCCTGGGAATATCATGGTTTTGGTTTTTTGGCTCGGCGATGACGCTGCAGATTCCTGCCTACACGCTGGAAATATTAAATGGCAATGAACAAATAACGACGATCTTGTTGGTCGCTTTTGCAGTTGGTGTCGGCATAGGCTCTCTTCTTTGTGAACGCATGTCGGATCACCGCATAGAACTCGGGCTCGTACCATTTGGCTCGATCGGCTTGAGTCTTTTCGCTGTCGATCTGTATTTCGCACAACCAACGATGCAAATGGAGGCGGTCTATTCTGTAGGAGAATTTCTGCAAAGATCGGGCAGCTATCGCGTGCTGTTCGATCTGGCAATGCTCGGTGCATTCGGCGGAATATACAGCGTTCCGCTTTACGCAATGATTCAGCAGCGAGCTGATCGCCTGCATCTGTCGCGAATTATCGCGGCCAATAACATTGTCAATGCACTGTTTATGGTTGCGGCAGCCATTCTTGCCCTGCTTGCTCTCAAAATCGGGGCTTCCATTCCGCAACTGTTTCTTCTCCTGGGTGTGCTCAATGCTGTCGTTGCGATTTACATCTACTCCCTGTTGCCCGAATTCGTTATGCGCTTCGTCGCCTGGATCATCATCAACACGCTTTATCGAATCAAGCCAAAGGGCCTCGAAAATATTCCTGAACAAGGTCCGGCCGTGCTGGTTTGTAATCACGTCAGCTTTGTCGATGCATTGATCATCGGCGGATCGGTTCGTCGACCGGTTCGATTTGTCATGTATTACAAGATTTTTCAAATCCCGCTGCTGCGATTTTTGTTTGAGTCAGCCAAAGCCATACCGATTGCAGCGGCAAAAGAAGATGCCAGCTTGCTCGATCAGGCTTTTGAACAGATCGATGCCGAGCTTGCTGCGGGCAACCTGGTTTGCATTTTCCCTGAAGGCGGCATCACGCGCGATGGAGAAATCCAGCCATTTCGCCCGGGAATCGAAAAGATCATTGCGCGCCGCGCAGTTCGAGTAATTCCGATTTCCCTGGGTGGTCTGTGGGGGAGCTGGTTTAGTCGCCGCAGCAGTGGTCGATTGCGGCGAATGCCGGGACGATTGTTTGCGCGGGTAAATGTCCGGATCGGCGACGCTATAGGCCCGCAAGAAGCAACAGCTGGCAATCTCGAATTACTGGTCAGAACCCTTCGCGGACAAAACCGGTAGCAGCCGGACCACGCAGTTTTTCAGTCCAGCGATTGACAAGGCTCGTCCTTGTGCCGACCAGCGCGGGTCCATCGCTATAACTGAAGCGAAGCTCTGCCAGCTCCACCAGCCCGGTATCCCTGGTCAGAACCAATACGCGATCCCCCGCTGCATCACTTATGTGGCTTTCATTTCGCGGCAAATTATCAGGCGTTTCGAAAACCATCCCTGACCCAACCAACGCCTTTGGTGCACGGATCGCGTCGGTCCAGATCAACCCACCTGGCGATACCAGAGCACGATGGACCCAGCGTGCGGTTTTGAAAAGTACGCGCGACTCGCTCGGGCTAAATGCGATATCAGTTACCGAATCCGGAAGTTGTAGCAGCGCAGCGCCGACACGGCCATCGGCTGGATCTAGCAGGGTAGCCTGGTTCTGCTCGTCAACGATAACAACCTGTTGCCTGCCAGGCGAAACGGCAAGCCGGCGAATAGCTGCATCGCCCTGCCAGACATTTCGCAAATGCCAGTTGCCGGTACGATCAGCATAAAGATTGCGCAACGTGCCACTTTCTCCGCCAATATATATTTGTTGGTCCCTTGCGAAGATCAGATCAGAGTGCTGCTCACCGAGGTCGATATCTGCGAGTACTGCACCTGATTCGGCATTCATTATCCACACGCGTTGCCCACTCAATACGGCCAACTCCTGCGCGGATGGTGAGAATGCCATCCGGTCTATCGTGCTAACCGACGCTCTGCCGTAAAACGGTCGAGGCAAGCCGCTGCGGGCGTCCCATATACGAATCGTGCCATCCGCTCCCGCACTGGCAACCAAAGATCCGTCACTGCTAAAAATCATGCTGATGACAGCGCTGCGATGGCCGAGAAAACTAATGTCTTCCACATCCTTTTCGATCGCACCGGCACGTGCTTCGATATGCTGTATGTGGACGTGTCCGGAGCTGTCCGCAATGGCGAGACGTTCACCGCCAGGCGCAAGCGTTGTCGTTAAGTCGCCGGATTCACGCCAGATCTGGTGGCCTGGACTTGTATCTGCAGCGCCGTCCCCAACCGCCCTCACCGACGTCGCCGGAAATTGCCAATACCGTGCAATTTCGTTTGTAGCAGCCGTAACCACTATGTTTTCATCGCCGCCAAAAGCCAGCAAGTCGATTTCTGCGGTGCGAATACCGGTATCGAGCAATGGGCCTGACGGCACGCCATCTGCGCTCCGATAAACCTGAAAACCCTGCCGCTGATTACCGGCGAGAAATCGTGTGCCCGAAGGCGAGAAGGCCATATGCCATTTGTTCCTGCCCCATTCCTGCAACACTGGTGCGGCAGGCCGCCGCGTAACCCAAAGGGACACGCCTTGCTCACCATGAATAACACCTAGTGCATCGCCTTGCGCTGACAAACTTATCTCGCTCGGCTGCAGTCCCAGGTCTATCTGCGCGCGTAATTCACCGTCGCGGAAGTTCCAGATACGTACAGCGCGATCATAGTCAGCAACTGCAATGTGATTTGCTGCCGCATCGATCGCTACCAATGCGGGGGTGCCGGCAATCGTGATTTCAGCGACGACATTACCGCCATCCAGAGACCACAACTCAAACCTGGTATCCAGGTCACCGTGATATGAAGCAAGAACATGCTGGCCGTCCGTGCTAAGCCGCGCATTTGCGCCCGCTGTGCCAACGTCAAGAACCGAAGTGCGTCGTCCGTTTGACGTGCGCCACAAATTCACTGTGTCCTGTGTTGCAGTAACCAGGAATTCTGCGTTCGCACTCAGCCCCAGCAGTCGCTCGTTCGCTGACACAGCGATAGTTCGGGCCGCCCGGGCATAACTAAGGTCCCACAATCGAGCGCTGTCACTTTGTAAAGCCCGGGCAACCGCATAACGACCATCCGGGCTGAACCAGAGATTTTCCGAGGCCCGTTCCAGCGGGTCCGGTATGTCCAGGCCACGCTCAAAACTTTCCACGACGACCTGCGAGTTCAGACTGAGGTTCCAGCCGATCAGATGCCCTGAAACGCCGGTTGCTTCGTCACGAATACTCAAACTCCAGGTGCCGCTCAAAGTCTCGCCGATTAACGGTGCAAGCTGTGCCCGGCTAACACGTATTTCTTCATTGGCGGCAGAGGCAGTCTGTTCAAACACCAGTTCAACAGCGCGACCGGATGGCGCTATCAGTTTCATACGAATATCGTCAAATCGTGAATGGCTGACATTCACCGTCAACCCGACACGATTCGCTGTGCCCTCTCGATCGACAATGACACGCCGAACCAGGGGTGACACCTCAAGTGCCGACATAGTCCAAGTGTCACTCGCCTGCAGGTCCTGATCAGAGGGAGACCACTGCGAAATCTGTGCGCCTGAGTGGTAGGACAGTTGCATATTTTCGGGATTGAATACCAGGCCGTCTGCAAGCTGCGCCGGTATCGTCGCAAGGAGTTGTGAGTAGTCATCTCCAACGAGTGTTGCTGCGCGGCGCCGGCGTACTTGCGTCGAAACAATGAGGGACTCAATCGAGGCAAGCAGTGCTTCGTCCCGTCGCTCGCCTTTTAATGCAGTATTAACCTGGCGATCCCAAAACTCCGCACTCAGACCCGCGGCGAATCCAGGCTGGTCCGGCAATAACGCGGCATAACGCACAATCTCCTGAATCGAGAGTCGTTCCGTCGCCTGTTGCGCACGATTTTCGAGCATGGTCTGATACATGCGGTCTGCCGCATCCGCATGACCCGGAAATGAGCGCAGGCTGACGTATGCATCCGAGACAGTTGCGAAGTCAAAATCTTGCGTCGACATAACACGCATATACGGTTTTGGCAGAAGCTGCGTGTAAGCAAACGGAATAGCGACCAGTAACAGGGCCAGGCCTGCAGCAATTGCAGGGCCGCGCCAGCGAAAAGGAAGGTTTTCGTTCGCCCACCTGGCAGTAAAGACGTTTTCATAAACCCGATTGCGAATTTGCAGTACGCCCTGCTCGTTCGCAACGACCAGCCCTATCGCCAGGAGTCGCCTGTGTAAACTCAGCTCCGGATCAAATTCGATCTTGATGCCCTTGCGAATTCGACCAAACAGCGTCAGGAGCGGTTCGGATTTTTTCTTGTCACTTAAAACTACCCGATTGATATGGCTCAGATGCGGTTCACTGTTCAGAGCAGCGCGACCTGCGAGTTGGTGTGTTGCGAGTCGATCGATCTCGTCTGTGATATCGCCGCTGATTCGTTCACGGGCGATGCATCGGCAGAGCTTCTGACTCAAATATGGCTGACCGCCGGTCCAGTGAAATACGCGGTCCAGCGCAAGATCCGCGTCTGCTGGTGCCAAATTCAACTCCGTTGCAAAAACATTCAAATCCTCTCGCGTGAAGTCACCCAGGCGAATTTCCTGTGAGACGTTGAATGGAGACGTCTGCGGATCGTCTGCCAGCTCCAGCGGATCACAGTCGCCGAGCAGGACAAATGTCAATCGTGATAATTCCGGTTCGGTTGAGCGCCCGTTGTACGCGGCCCGAATGCTCGCCAGTAAATGTCCGGCGAACGACCGGTCAGCGATTTGTTGAATCTCGTCAACAAACACCACCACTTTGTCCTGAATGTTCTGCAGAACAACTTCAGCATAGAACTCGACCAATCGTTGCCGGTTGCTCAGGAACGACTTGTCCTGCCACCAGCTTTGCAAGTCAATCTTGAGTCGGAACTGACGCAACAAGCGGTACGCTATGCTGTAATACCAGCGACCTGCATCAGTGCCACCGTCGCGTTCTCCGATTTGTGCGAGGTTGAGTACTGCTACCTTAATTCCGTTGTTTTGCAAGCGAGCAGAAATTGATGCGATCAAACTGGATTTGCCCGAGCGATCCGGCGCAATAACATAAGCGTAATTTCCAGCAATAATGGCTTCATACAGGAGATCGTCCGCCGGCCGACTAATATAGCCGGGTCGCACAGCATGTAACGGCGCGCCGACGTTAAAGAACTCGTCGCCTCCGGCTGCCAATTTATTGTCTGGTTTCTCTGCCATCTAATTAGTTGCGGTATTCTCTGTGAGTAGTCCAGCACCGCATAACCGGCACCAGCACCTTCTTATTGAAAGCGTGAGCGCAGTATATTGCAAGCACCTCTTCCTAAGTTATTGAAAAAAGACATATTCGGGCGGATAACACTCGTGAATACGCCAGCAGGTTTGGTCATTCGACGAGATACTTGCGATACAGCATTCCCGGTGCGCTGGGTCGCGCGGCGGCTGCTGGCCCGGGAAGCCCGCGTGCTGGCGGTACTCGATGGAATGACCGGCGTACCGCAACTCATACGAACTGACCGCGATACGCTTGATCGTTCTTACGTCGAGGGCAAACCCATGCAAGTCGGCAGGCCGACCGAATTGGACTACTTTCGCGCCGCTGCACGACTACTCAGAAAACTGCACCGGCATAACGTCGTGCATAACGACCTTGCGAAAGAACCGAACTTGTTGCTGACAACCGATGGTCAGCCTGCATTTATCGATTTCCAACTGTCGTGGTTCGCTCACCGTCGCGGACGATTGTTCCGTACGCTGGCACGAGAGGATATTCGTCATTTGCTGAAACATAAAAAGACCTACTGCGCCGAACACCTAACCTGCCGTGAAAGAGTAATTCTCGATAATCCATCTGTTCTGTCGAGAGCCTGGATGCTGACGGTCAAACCGGTATACCTTTTCATCACGCGCAGGCTTCTGGGCTGGCAGGATCGTGAGGGCGCGGGCGACAGGACCTGATTTGCCGCTATTGGAAGCAATCGCATTGGCAGTTATGATGCAGGCGCTGATCTGCACTAAAACACAACCAGACAATATTGTAAGAGGAGTTTTGCGTGGAATTCTGTCACCAACATAACCTGGTGCAACCGGAAACGGCGGGCGCAGAAAGAAAATACGGTATCAGGGTATCGTTGCCTGCGACCGACACTATTGCTCAATTGCTCGGCAGCGACTGGGAACGAATGCATTGGTATGCCAGCGAAGCAGAGCGCGACAGTGCCTATGAGAATATGGCCGAACGCCACGGCTATTACCGGGTGACCGACAACCCGTCACAGGTCCTGGAGAAAATAGTCCGCTAGCCGATTATACAAAACCTCTATAAACGCCGGGCGTTACCGAGAAACAGGTAGAAACTGCTGTCGCCGTGCTCAGAGAGTCCCGCGGCAAGAAAAACAGGACCAAAATAGGTATCAATGCCGGCAAACAGGCTGCCATTGAGTATCACGGAGTCAAAGCTCATTTCAGATCGGCTCTGCCAGGCATTGCCGGCCTCCAGTGAGCCACCGAAATACAGCGGCATGTCAAACAAGCCACCACCGGTTTCTCCGACCAAACGATAGTAGACCAGGCGGACCAGCCCGCTGTGTGGTCCACTTATTGCGCCCTGTTCGAGCCCGGACAGACGCAGAAAGCCACCAAGCGGGAAAAAGTTTTGAATAAGATCGTCGGATTCGATGGTTGTCGCGTACTCCGCACCGATCTGCACCGTGTTCTTGTTCCACGACCATACCTTGTCGACTGATGCCTCAACGGTATCAAATTTGCTGTCCGCCCCAAACCCTGGCCGCGACATCACCCACTCCACATTTATTCTTGAACCACTCTTGGGTATTTGCGAATCGTCCAGAGTATCTACGCTGAAACGTGCGAATGCACCACCGGTTTCGAAGTCGAAATTCGGCAACAGCGGATCGCCTATTTTCACCCGGGCGTCGCCAGCACCACGGAAAACGCCGAGACGTAACTCGCCCCAACGGCCGAGTTCGCGCCCCACATCAAGACCGATTTCCCCTTCAGTGGTTCGATAACGAGCGATGTTGGTCTCATCAGTAAACGCGTTGAAGTTTTCCTGTTCCAGATCAACATGCGGTGCCACAAAATACCGCGAGTCGAAGCTCAGCGGTTGATAGAATTCCGAGGTAAGACGTGGTTCGGTACCCAGCTGCAGGTCGTTGCGCCATTCAGCACCCAGCCGATTGATGCCGGTCATCGTCAGTCGACTGGAAACATTAAAAACACTAGCGCCTTCGAAATCGTTTTGCAGCGACAGTCCGAATTGCAGGAAATTCGGCCCCCAGCTTTTCGGGCGAGCCAAAAACTCGATGCCGGTCGTGTCACCGTCCTGAACGAGATCGTAGCTGACCTGCTCGTATCTGGTCAGACCGTACAGTCGCTCCGCATCACTGGCGAGCTGATCGGCGTCAACTATATCTCCCGGTTCCGTTTTCAGGCGCGCTTCAAGAACCCTGGGAGACAGAGACCCATCATCGACCACTTTAATGAATTCGATGGTCTGCGGGTCAGCCTCAACAACGGCACGGTTTGCCGCGAATTTCCGATATTCATCCTCCGATAACGAAAGTTCGCTCAGGCGATCGCCCATTGCAGCCGTGGCGGTAACGCCAGGTTCAATTGTCTCAGTAATCTCGACAAAATTTGTCGATGCGTATTGACCCAGCTCCGGCCGTATCAGAATGTCGTTGGCGCCGAGACCCGACAACTGTCGCCGCGTCTCCTTGCGGATCAGGATTGTGAGCATCTGCTCCGTGATTGCCAGCGCTGACTGCAACTCCTCCGGCGGATAAAGCGGAAATTCAACATCCACCGCTATAATGATATCAACATCCATAGCCTGGATTACTTCAACCGGAACGTTACCCGCGAGCCCCCCATCCACGAGAGACCGCCCATCAACGACCACGGGTGAGAATACTCCCGGTACCGACATACTGGCCCGAATGGAAAGCGCCAGGTCACCGGTAGACATGACGTAGCGCTCGCCGGTTTCGATATCGGAGGCGACCGCACGAAATGGCGTCGGTAAATCGTCAAAATTCCCAATCCCTGAGACGTGCAGGAGCTCATCGCGCAGGACCAGTTGCAGTTTTTGACCCTCAATAAGACCTTTTGGCAGAATCAATCTGCCATCCCTGAGGCCCAGTTCCAATTGAACAGGGAAGGCAGCATCGTCCTGCTTACGGCGAAAAGATTTGTTTTCGCGCCTGGAAGTGTCAGTCAGAATATCTGCCCAATCCAGCGACTCGACCAGCTGCTCCAATTCTGCCGATGTTTTGCCAGAGGCGTACAAGCCACCAACGACCGCGCCCATGCTGGTGCCTGCAATGGCATCGATTGGTACCCGCAGTCGTTCCAGTTCCTTTAGTACACCAACGTGTGCGGCGCCGCGCGCACCGCCGCCGCCAAGAACCAGGCCGATGCGTGGCCGGTCAGTTTCTGCTGGTGTTGGCAGGGACTGGGCAGCGGCACCGCCGGCAATCACAATCGAGCTCAATGCCAGCAAAATTAGAAAAATGAGCGATCTCATAAGCATCTCTTTCTTTCACAGTGTTTAAACGCAAAAAACAGGCAACTTTTTCGGGCAGAAGCGTCAAAAGCCAGACCAGTATAGTATTGCAAGCCACAAAACCGACGAACGAAGCGAGTAATTCATGGCCGACCCAAAATGCCCCGACTGCGGTGCGAGCGGAATAGACAAAATAACCTCGACGCCGAGCGAGGATCGCTCCAGAGAAAACACACCGTGGTTCTATGTCTCGCATTGCAATGACTGTGGGCATGTATACGGAATATTCACAAAACATGTTTTCGGCCGCAGCGGACCGCAGTTGGTCATCGAGGGCAAGAAATAACCCAGGCTGGGCCCGGCCCAGGCTCACTCAGTGACAGACGAGAGCCGCAGGTGTTCGTTGTATTCGCGCAATGCTGTCAATTGTCGTTCTTTTTCGCTGCTGTCCCATGCCGCTTCTGTTGCGGCTATGGCGGCAATCCTTTCGTTCATTGATGCGCCCTGATCAGGCAATAGTCCTGTCATCAGGCGGCGGTGAACAATATCGATCAGGCTGACGGCCATTTCATGTCGCAGAGTAAATACCACCTCAGCAGCGAGCACAGTTCCGTCGCTGTCAATTGTTTCCGCCATACCTGCATCACTTTGTGCCAGATTGGTGATGCCTTCTGCACGACTACCATAGATACCCAGCAACCTTTTTATACACGCGGGCGACAGATCGCCTGCTGCTAACATGCGTTCTTTTGTGGCAGCCAGCACGGTCGCGCCGGGAAGTGGCAGTGATCGAGTCTGACAGTCGGCGACTTTTATACGCAGTTTGTTAACCGCCATATCGACGATCTGCTCCGCAAGATTTCGATAGGTCGTAAGCTTGCCACCAATTACGGACACAAGACCCTTCGCCTGCTTCTTGTGTTGACGAATTATATGCTTGCGCGTTATGGCGGACTCCGGCCCCTTCACCCGCCGCGGCAATGGCCGCACTCCAGCGTAGGTAAAATGAATATCGCCCACGTCAAGATTCGCTGCGGGGAAAACACGATTCGTTTCGCGCAACAGGTAGGCAACTTCTGCTTCGCTCGCCACAACGTCAGCAGGGTCACCCTCGTACCTGATATCGGTGGTGCCGATCAGGTACTGATCATTCCACGGAATAATGAAAAAGGGCCTGCCGTCCGCACGCGCCTCGACATAAAATGCCGAACGTGGCGCCCCGTCGAAATGACCGACAATAATATGACTGCCCTTGGTGCCGCCCATGAACCGGGGCATCTCGCGATTAACAGTCGCCAGGACCCGATCAACCCATGGACCGGCTGCATTAATGATGAGGCCGGCGCTTACTTCCACCTCAGAACCGTTGGCACCATCGATAAACTGGAGGCCGCGTACGCTACCCTGGCGGACACTTATTCCTATGACCGGGCTGTAATTCCTTACATCAGCGCCGGCTTCTTTCGCGCCAATGATATTTTCCAGCACAAGGCGTTCAGCGAAACTTACCTGCGCGTCGTAATACTGTGCGCCGCCAATCAGGCCATCTGCATTAAGTCCCGGCTCTTCCTGCAGCAGCTCATCTTTACTCAACATGCGGTGACGCGGATTTTTCTTACCGAATGACAAGAGGTCGTAAGCCAGCATGCCAAGCCGAATGATCAGTTTGCCCCGCCTTGCATCTTTGTAGATCGGCAAATTCAGGCGCAATCGCGTAACGAGGTGTGCGGCGACATATCGTAATCGTCGTCGCTCATGCAATGACTCAAACACCAGCGGAATTTCGCCGAACTCGAGGTAGCGCAAACCACCATGTATCAGTCGACTCGACCAGCTGGATGTGCCGCTGCCAAAATCGTTTTTTTCCAGCAGCAAGACGCGCAAACCACGCAGCGCGGCATCCCTGGCAATGCCTGCACCGTTGATGCCGCCGCCGATAACAACAATGTCATAGCCGCTAATTACCTCAGACATCAGGGTCGAATCTGGCCGCTGCCACGAACCACGTATTTGTAACTCGTCAGTTGCTCGGCACCAACCGGGCCACGCGCATGGAGTCGACCGGTCGCAATGCCGATCTCCGCACCCATACCGAATTCACCACCGTCTGCGAACTGGGTGGAGGCGTTGTGCAGGAGTATGGCGCTGTCTACCTGGCGCAGAAACGAGTCGGCGGCCTCCTGATTATCGGCCACGATGCACTCTGTATGCCCTGAACCGTAATGACGGATGTGCGTGACCGCTTCTGACAGATTGTCGACAACGCGCACGGAAATAACGGCGTCGAGGTACTCCGTTGACCAGTCTGCTTCGGTCGCGGCAAGCGCGTTTGGCAGTATTTCACGCACTTCACCATCACCGCGAATCTCACAGCCTGCTGCCGCCAACGCTGCAGCAACTTCCGGCAGCAGCCGCGCGGCGCTCGCCCTGTCGATCAGTAACGTTTCCGCTGCACCGCAAATACCCGTTCTGCGCATTTTTGCATTGACCACAATTTCTTTTGCCATCGCTAAATCCGCAGACTCGTGCAGATAGACGTGGCAAATGCCCTCAAGATGGCCGATTACGGGTACACGGGCTTCCTCTTGGACCCGCTTGATCAGGTTCTTGCCACCGCGTGGCACGACGACGTCAAGATACTCGCTCATTGACGATAGCAAATAGCCAACCGCAGCCCGGTCAGTCGTCGGCACCAACTGCACGGCGGCGGGATTCATGCCTGCTTTTTCCAGGCCAACGCGCAGACAGCGATAAATCGCCCGGCCCGAGTCAAAACTTTCCGAGCCGCCACGCAGAATCACCGCATTGCCGGATTTCAGACAGAGTCCCGCCGCATCGGCAGTGACGTTCGGCCTGCTCTCATAGATGATGCCGATGACACCAAGCGGCACACTGATACGCTCAATCTGCAATCCGTTTGGTCTTTGCCATTTCGCCAGCACTTTTCCTAACGGGTCGGGTAATTCACTGATCGATTCCAGGCCGGCGGCCATTGCTGCAACGCGCCCGCGATCAAGTGCCAATCGGTCAAGCATCGCGTTGTTCAGGGATTTGGCGCGCGCGGAACGCATGTCGTTTTCGTTTGCAGCAAGAATTTGTCCTGCCTGCTCACGAATCGCCGCCGCGGCCAGCATAAGCGCCTGGTTACGTTGTTCCGCAGAGCTCTGCGCCAGATCGGCTGCCGCCATCCTGGCAGCCTGGCCAATCTCGTCCATTTGTTCCGCAATAGAGCGGTTTTCGATCGCTGTGGTCATTGTTCGCCGAATAACACCATGTCGTCCCTGTGCACCATGACAGACCTGCCACGATAACCAAGTATGGATTCGATTTGCTCGGATCGGCAACCTTTGATCGCTGCCGCCTCGTCGCTGGCATAGGCTGCCAGTCCTCTGCCAAGCTCAGCGCCATTTTCACCCACCAGCGTCACTGCATCACCACGCCGAAACTGCCCGACAACCTCGACCATTCCTACCGGCAGAAGGCTCGAGCCATTCACCAGCGCGCTCACCGCACCCGCATCGATACGCAGCTCACCGCAAACTTCCAGAACACCGGCGAGCCACTGCTTGCGTGCCGCGGCGGGCGATGCCCCCGCGGGAAATATAGTGTGTTTGCCACCGCTGAACAACGCGTGCAACGGGCGCTCAATTGCGCCACTTGCGACTACAGTAGCGCATCCTGCGTGCGTCGCAATGCGCGCCGCCTGCAATTTCGTTTGCATGCCACCACTACCCACGGCGCTGCCGGATCCGGTCGCCATGGCAAGATGTTCATCGGTAATCGCATCAATTATTTGCAGATGCTCAGCGGCCGGATTCGAGCGCGGATCTGCCGTATAAAAACCATCGACGTCAGATAATAGGATCAGGCCATCCGCCATCACTGTCTGCGCAACCCGGGCCGCGAGCCGATCATTGTCACCGTAACGCAACTCCTCTGTTGCGACCGTGTCATTCTCATTAATTATCGGCACAACATTGTGCTCCAGCAATTTTTCCAGTGTGCCCCTGGCATTAAGGAAACGTCGCCGAACTTCCGTGTCAGCGGGCGTCAACAAAATCTGAGCCGCTTTGATGTTGTGCTGACCGAGCGCTTCCTGGTAAGCATGTACCAGTTGTACCTGGCCAGCCGCAGCAGCGGCCTGCAATTCCTCCAGCCGGGATCGACGCAAATTAATGCCAAGTACGTGACTGCCTATGCCGACCGCCCCTGATGAAACTATAAGAACCTGGTGGCCGCGGTCGCGAAGAACGGCAATGTCTTTGGCAAGATCATCCAGCCAGTTGCGATTGAGCCTGTTGTCGGCATCGATCAGCAACGAAGAGCCGATCTTTATAACCAGTCGGCGAAGATCGTTGAGCGCAGGTTTTGCCATGCAGCGTTGTTACCCGGTAAGACGATGGTGCTGGGCGTAAGACGACAAAGTTACTTCACCCTTCGACACGGCAACACTACCGCTGCGAGCAACGGCAGCCAACTCGCCAATCACCGCAGCCGCGTCAACAAACTGGTCGACTTCGGCGGGCCTGCCGGTTAGCTGAACTGTGCAACTCGTCTGTGAATCATCGAGAACCTCAGCACCAAATTTTTCCGCCAATAGCAGTACTTTTTCGTAGCCACCTGTCTGCAGCCGCATTTTCACAATGGCCAGTTCACGTTCGAAATGAGCGCCAATCGTCATGTCGTGAATGTTAAGCACATCAACCAGTTTCGCCAGCTGAGTATTCACTTGCGCGATCGCAGAGTCTGAGCCGGTAATTACCACCGTGACTCGTGATACCAACGGATCGTCGGTGGGCGCTACGTTCAGCGATTCAATGTTGTACCCACGGCTGGAGAACATCCCCGTCATTCTTGTCAGGGCACCCACCTCGTTCTGCAAAAGCACTGAAATTACATGTCGCATTGCACACTCAAACCACGCATAAAAATAAATTCGTTTGAAACCATTGTCTGACTATTACCGCACAGATGTTGGCGCAGGTAATCCAGTATTGCAATGCAATAAAAATTAGTAAACACTCGCCCAAAATCCGCCACATACGCGACTTTCGCCAAAATACGATGTCTACGCAGCAATCCGCAAATCAATGCCAGGATCACCCGCTCGCCGGCGAGCGAATGAGTGGCGCCGACATGGTCGTGCAGGTACTCGCTGATGAGCAGGTCGATACGATTTTTGGCTACAGCGGTGGCGCGATCCTGCCGACCTACGATGCTGTATTTCGTTATAACGACAAAAATCGGACCCCGGAGGGTAAATCGCCCATTCCGCTGATTGTCCCTGCCAACGAGCAGGGTGCCGGTTTTATGGCCGCCGGGTATGCGCGCGCCAGCGGCAAAGTCGGTGTTGTAATGGTGACCTCAGGACCGGGAGCCACCAATACGGTGACACCGGTGCGCGACTGTATGGCCGATTCAGTGCCTATCGTTGTGATTTGTGGCCAGGTCCCAACGCATGCGATTGGTACCGATGCTTTTCAGGAGGCGCCGGTCGCTGCCATCATGGGCGCGATAGCGAAACATGTTTTTCTCGTTACCGACCCCACGCGACTCGAAGCAACGATGCGCAGCGCATTTGAAATTGCCCGTACCGGGCGCCCGGGACCGGTCGTCATTGATATTCCCAAAGACGTGCAAAACTGGGAGGGGGAATTTACCGGGAAAGGGTCATTGCCGCTGCAGGGATATCGAAGCCGGCTGCAGGCTGTTGTCGACAATCACCTGAGCGATGATGCTTGCGAGCGCTTCTACAAATTACTCGCCGCAGCTGAACGACCGTTGATTTATGCAGGTGGTGGAGTCATCAACGGCAACGCGAGCAAGGCAATGCGCCATATTGCCAGCGCATATGGCATTCCGGTTGCCACGACACTCATGGCACTTGGAGCGAGCAATACCAAACATCCGCTGGCACTGCACATGCTCGGCATGCATGGAACGGCTTTCGCCAATTACGCAGTCGAAGATTGTGATCTGCTCATTGCGATCGGAGCGCGCTTTGATGATCGCGTTGCCGGTGACCCGGCCGGGTTCGCACCGAATGCAAAAAGCATTGCTCATTTTGATGTCGATGTGTCTGAGATTGGCAAGGTAAGGAGCGTCGACTGGCATCATATCGGCGTGCTGAGTCGTGACCTGGAAGATCTTCTGAAATTTGGACAGGGGACAGGTTTCGCAAAGGACTTTTCGTCCTGGCACAACGAAATCGCTGCACTGAAGGAAAAGCACTGCATGAATTTCGATCGCGATAGCGATCTCATCCAGCCCTATGCGGTAATCGAGGAAATTAACCGTCACACCGGCGGCAAGGCGATTATCTCAACCGGTGTCGGTCAGCATCAAATGTGGGCCGCACAGTACTTTGATTTCGCAGAACCACGACTTTGGCTCACGTCCGGCAGCATGGGCACGATGGGCTTCGGCCTTCCGGCAGCGATTGGGGCACAGTTTGCACAGCGCGACCGACTCGTCATCGACATTGATGGAGATGGCAGCATTCGTATGAATATCGGTGAGCTGGAGACGGCGACGACTTACGGGTTACCCGTAAAGATAATTGTCTTTAATAATTTTGGCGACGGTATGGTGCGCCAGTGGCAAAAACTCTACTACAAAGGGCGTATGTCCGGCAGCGATAAATCATTGCATCGCAAAGATTTCGTAAAGACTGCCCAGGCTGATGGCTTTGAATTTGCGAAAAAGCTCGACCGCAAAGAAAACATAGCGTCTGTGGTCGAGGAGTTCGTCAATTTTTCGGGACCCGCGTTTCTTGAAGTCATTATCGACCCGGATGCCGGTGTATACCCTATGGTCGGCCCGGGCCTGACCTACGACAAGATGATCACAGGCGATTACATTGTTGGCCGTGACAAACCAACGACTGATCTGCCCGGTCCGAGTGAAATGTTCTGATTTAGTCAGGCGTTACCCACAGCATTCGCGGCTAAAGCCGCTCCCACAGTCTGGCGCTTTCTGTGGGAGCGGCTTTAGCCGCGAAACCGGGGTCGAACCGAGGTTTTTCAGGGAAAACCTCGGTTCGACCCCGGTTTTTTCAGAACCCGTAGGAGTGGCATCTTGCCGCGATTGCCTGCGGTGACATTGAATCCTGATACTGCTTCCTGGTTTATGGGACAGCAGTGGGCTCGACCCAGGTCTCTTTAATTTGGCCCCCTAAGTAATATTCCGAATAGTCACTGGTCTGTCTATTTGCTATCAATTAATGACGCAAAGGGTATCGCCATGACAACGGTGACAGGGTCACAAACCAGAACCATTCTTGGCCAGTTAACGCTAACGCTGGAGTATCCCAGGCGGTTGATCGAACGGGATGTGGACTTCAGCAACTGTACGAATTCGGCTCATTACAATGAATTTCTACCGCTTTGTATAAATTGCAGATTTGGCCCGGGGTGTATGTGGCTGAATAGCGCACGTAGTGCCGACACATCAGATGCGCCATTGCCTGAACTCATCGCTGCGTTGGGCGGCGCTGTTAAATATGTCGGCAAACGCAAGATAGCTGGCCATGGTCGCCATTGTGACTGTGAATCCTGCCAATGGCTGATGTCGGCGCGGAGACTATTGCGCTCTCTTGACGAAAAGACATAACGCACCGCCCGAGCCCTGCATAGTCGCTTATATATACGTGATCGTCGTCACGGCCCCTCCGACATTGCGTGTTTACACTGACAGGCAGGCAAATTCCAGCTCGCACCAGAGCTAGCATGGAGTATCAGATGAGTATTCGCTTTGTTTTGTCACTATCTATTGCATTGTTGTTGTCCGCCTGTGGCGGCAGCAACAATGATTCCGCCCCAACCCCGCCACCCGGTGGTGGCACCAGTCTGAACATCGATGTAACAAATGCAAAACCAGCTATCAGGGTCGCCTATGGCGCGACAACACAGACAGTCGATACCGGCGGGCTGGTTGACGATTCCGGCCTGGCAGCAACACCTGGCGGCGGCTTCTCAAAAATCTCGGCCGCGAACAGGGCACCCGGCGTATTAGACCGAATAATGCAAAAAGATCCACTTGGGCCGTTAACGGAATTCTGCGTTCCCAGTGGCAGCATAACGATCAACCTTGACGTGAATCTGCTGACATTCGCCGCCGGTGGGCTTTCAATCGGCGACAAAATCAACGTCGATTACGCAAATTGCGACGAAGGCCTGGGAGAGGTCGTCAACGGGAGAATGGAGTTTACCGTTGTCAATTTTACGGGTGATCTGAGTATTGGCTCTTATCGCCTGGAAATGGCCGTTGTGCTCACAGATCTCGCAGTCACAACGGCGACAGATACTGTGACCAGCAACGGCGACTCAACGGTCGTTATAGATACGACCGGCAATCCGCTGGTTCTCTTGTCCATTCGCGGAAATTCGATGGCGACGGTCTCGATGGCAAGCACAGAAACGGTCTCCAGTTTCCTAACCACACAGACCGTGGATACGAGTGTCATTCCTGAGCCCTACACGCTGGAATCTTCCGCTACGGTTTCGAGCTCCCAGCTGGCTGGCGTCATCAGCTTTGAAACGACGGTGACATTCCAGGGTATGGGAGGCGCTTATCCATTTGCAGGAGAATTGCTGGTCACCGGTGTGAGCAGCGCCGTCAAACTTGTAGCACTCACCGAAACAACCGTACGTATCGAAACGGATAGTGACGGCGATGGTGTTTTCGAGTCATCCGAGGAAACTACCTGGGACGATATCGCGCTCTGATTGGCGACCAATAAGCTAAGATGCTCCTGCATTCAGAATTCAGGAGCATCGCATGTCTTGTGAGCGTTTTTCAGGCAGCTGCCTGTGCGGATCTGTAACCTTTGAGATAACCGGCACACCGCGGTTCTTCTTTCATTGTCACTGTCGCCGCTGCCGAAAGGCGACTGGCACCGGTCACGCCAGCAACATTATCCTGAAGCCGGAAAAGATCGAATGGACCCAGGGTGAGGAACTGCTCAACAGCTACGCCGTGCCCGATGCTGAACGATTTCGTACGGTATTCTGCACCACCTGCGGTAGTCCGCTGCCGCGCGTTGCCGCGGATCTCAGCATAGCCGTCATACCGGCCGGTTCCCTGGACAGCCAACCGGACATCAGTCCGTCCGCGCGGATTTTCTGGGAGTCGCGCGAGGCCTGGTCTTGTGATTCAAGCGATATACCGACCTGGGATGAGTACCCGCAACAGCCTTGACCTTGTTGGGCCGCAGGGCCACATCCGGAACTCGCGCAGCATTGTTGAGTCGAACAATCCTCTGTATTCTGCAAATCCTCGAAATAATTCGAATAGCCACGGTGGAGAAAAGTAATGGCCCAGAAATTCACGGTCGCAATAATCCTTACGGCGGCGTCCATGATGATCGCCTGCAGCCCGTCAGAACCCGAAGCACCACCAGCACCAGAACCGGCCGCTGAACCTGCAGCAGCACCCGAACCGGCGGCAGATCTTCGCTCAATGCTTTCCAGTGACAGCCGCTCGGCGGACGACCGGGCTCGCGATGCCGGCAGGAAGCCAGCAGATGTCGTCGAATTTCTCGGCATCGAACCTGGCATGGCCGTCATCGACGTCATTGCAGCAGGTGGCTATTACACGGAAGTCTTGTCACTCGCGGTGGGCCCTGAAGGTAGCGTCGTCGCACACAACCCGGCTTTTGTCCTGGAGGTTCGTGAAGGCGCAAATGAAAAAGCGCTCACAGCACGACTGGCTGATAATCGCCTGCCTAACGCCACCCGGCTGGACAAGGAATTCGGCGATCTCTCGGCAGCTGATGGCCCTTTCGATGCCGCGATTACTGCGCTCAATTTTCACGATCTTTACAACGGCCGCAGCCCGGAAGACGCACTCGCAGTTTTGCAGATGGTCCACAGCATGTTAAAGCCCGGTGGTGTATTCGGCATCATCGATCATGCAGGTGTCGCCGATGCGGATAATGCCGCGCTGCATAGAATCGAAGTAGCGAAAGCCATTGAAACGGCGACGGCAGCGGGATTTGTCGTTGATGGGCAAAGCAGTATCCTGTCCAATCCCGAAGAGGACCATACGCAGGGCGTCTTTACTGAAGGTCTGCGCGGTAACACCGATCGTTTCCTGCTGAAGTTACGCAAGCCAGCCGAATAGACGCCGTGCGGCAGTCGTGGGTCCGATCCACGACTGCCAGCACAGCCAGTTGACGTGAGCGCCGTTACTGCCCTCGCCCGGCCGGTCATCTACACGAGTGTGGCGATGCTCGCGTTCGCCGGTAACTCGATCATTTGCAGGTTAGCGTTGCGTGACGGCGCAATCGATCCGGCCACATTTACCTCGATTCGCCTGCTGGCGGGTGCCATCACGTTACTGTTTGTATTCGCCGTCACTCGCCGGAATATATCCTTTCGCTCGAATGGCGGCTGGTTATCGGCATTCATGCTGTTTCTTTACGCGGTTGCCTTTTCTTTCGCCTATATCTCGCTAAGTGCCGGCGCGGGTGCACTGATCCTGTTCGCGTTCGTGCAGGCCACCATGATTGCGCTGGGTCTCTGGTCGGGAGACAGGCCATCAGCGACAGAGTGGTTTGGCTGGCTATTGGCATTTTCCGGTGTGATCTGGCTGGTGCTTCCTGGCGTAGAAGCTCCACCGGCCGGCGGCGCACTGTTGATGGCCCTTGCAGGAATCGCCTGGGGTGTCTATTCGATTCGTGGCCGCGAGGAATCAGACGCGCTCAGCGCCACTACCGCAAATTTCTCACTTTCCGTCGTTTTTGTTCTCGCGTTAGTGGCGGCAACGCTGGTCAATGCTGAGATCAGCATGCATGGCGTAATGCTCGCGACGATTTCCGGTTCGCTGACCTCAGGCATCGGCTATGTCGTCTGGTATGCAGCGCTCAACTACCTCAGCTCCATGCAGGCAGCGATGGTGCAACTGTCGGTGCCGGCGATCGCTGCGGTCGGCGGCGTCGCGCTGTTGGCCGAACCGGTCTCAATGCGCCTGTTAGTGTCCTGCGCCCTGGTTCTGGGCGGTATAAGCATTGCGGTCCTCAGAAAGTCAAAAATCAGCAGAAATTCATAATTTTGCTGCTTCCGGTATTATGTGAACTGGAGCAAGGAACTGGCAGGCCGGATACGCCAAAGTAAATGGCCACCTGTTTTTGTCGTCAACTGGCAGAACCGACGGAAACTCGTGTAATAACAGGAAGTTAACACTTGATTGACTGAGACTAATGCTGATAACACCCAACAGAACCAATTTGAACAAGATCGTCATCCTCAACTCGAAGGGCGGCTGTGGAAAAACGACATTGTCGACCAATCTTGCCAGTTACTACGCAGCCCAGGGGCCTGTTCCTGCCGTAATGGACTGCGACCCGCAGGGCTCAACAATGGCGTGGATAGAGCGCAGGCCTGTAAGCCTGCCGACTATTCATGGCATAGCAGCTTACAAACGGAACATGCAGGCGACGCGCAGCTGGCAGTTGCGGGTACCGAACGAGACCACCAACCTGATCGTTGACTCACCAGCCAGCCTGACAAGTGATGATCTTCGTGAGGTGACTCGTGATTCGAGCAGCATACTCGTTCCAGTTCTGCCCTCATCAATCGATATTCACGCGGCATCACGCTGCATTGCAGATCTCCTGCTGGTCGCCAAAGTCGACCGCCGTGATCGCAAACTGGCGGTCGTTGCCAATCGCACTCGCAAGAACACAAAAAGCTTCGAAAAACTCATGCGCTTCCTCGATTCACTCGGCATTCCCATAATCGCCGTCTTACGCGACAGTCAAAACTTCGTGCACGCCGCAGAAGAAGGCATAGGAATTTGCGAAATGCAGCCGTACAAAGTTCGCAAGGATATTGTAGAAATCGAAAAGATCGTTACCTGGCTAGACGGCTGGCAGGAACGCCGATACAAATCGCCGGAATCAAGCCTTATCGAGCAGTCGCCAAATGTCACAGTTTTTCGCAAACCCGGATTCGGCTCTGTCTAAATCATACTGACTGGTTACTGCTCGCTCTGAATCTCAGCAAATAATTTCACATCAACGTTACCGCCACTTAATATAACGACAGTAACTTTGTCGCGAGTATCGATCTTTGCACTCAAAACTGCGGCCAATGCAGCTGCGCCGCCTGGTTCAATTACCAACTTTAATTGCCGGAAGCCAAAGCGTATTGCCTCCCTGACTTCCTCATCGGTTACCACCAAACCTGGACCCAGTAATTTCCTGTTGATGTCGAAGGTAATCTTTCCAGGAATCTCGACCTGCAACGCATCACAAATTGACGTTGCGACAGTTTCATTACGCTCGCGCTTGCCGGCGACCAGCGAACGCGCCGTATCATCGAATCCTTCCGGCTCGACAGAATGTACGCTGGTGTCCTCAGACAGAGAACGAACTGCGACCGCGCATCCCGCGCTTAACCCTCCACCGCTACAATTAATCAGTACGTGATTCGGCGATACGCCTAGTTCATCGCACTGCTGCATAATTTCCAGACCAACCGTCCCCTGGCCGATAATGATGTCCTCATGATCGAATGACGGCACAACCTCACAGCCGCGCTCTGCCGCAATTTCCCGGGCGATCGTCTCACGATCCCCGTTGTACCTGTCATACAAGACCGTCGTGCCGCCAAGGCGGCGTGTATTTTCGATCTTCGCCAGCGGTGCATCTTCGGGCATTACGATCGTGGTTTCGATGCCGAGCATCGTACCTGCTGCGGCGACGCCCTGTGCATGATTGCCCGAGGAAAAAGCTACAACGCCTTTGCTGGCCTGCTCCGGGCTGAGCTGACTAAGAAGATTATAAGCACCACGAATTTTGAACGAACCAGTTCGTTGCAAGCACTCCGGTTTTAACAACACCGTGCCACCGGCAATCTCGTCAAGCATATGTGAAGATAAGAGCGGCGTTCGCACCACTATATCGCTCAATCGCTTCGCTGCTGCTTCAATATCTCTTAGTTCGACCAATTCAAAGCTCCGCCGCAAGCCGGTCAATCTTGGCCGCGCAAATAAAATCGTTATCAGACAGACCGCTTATTGCCGTCGTCGTATAATTAATTCGACAGCTTCCATAATTCACGATCATTTGTGGGTGGTGGCCTTCATTCGTTGCCACGAATGCAACAGCATTGACGAAAGCAATCGTTCTGCTGAAGGCCGGGAAATTGAAATCGCGCTCGATGCTCGTCAGCGCATCATTTAACGTCCAGCCTGCATGCAGTTCGGTAAGTTGTGCCCGTGCTTCGGCGGCGGCAAGCGGCTGGACGCCACCTTCACACGGTTTACATTTCTTGTCCGCCAGATCAGTCACAACACCTCCTCGTACAGCGCAGAGAGCGACACTATAGGTTCTGTTGCAATGCTGCGCAAAAAAAAGACCGGCCCCGGTTAATACAAACCCGGGGCCGGTCAGGCGGAGACTCGAAAACGAGTCAGGGGGAACGCTGAGCGCGAGCGCATTCATGAATAGTCCGGGCTATGGGTTTACATAGGATTTGCTGCGAACGACGGGTTTTCCTCGACGTATAGCGTCAGGCTGACTTTCCGTTCAAACGCGTAACTATCAATATTTTCATCAGTTGCCGGCGATTCACCATGTGCCTCTACCGTTATTCGTGACGTAGGGAAGCCGTATGTCACCAGCACATCACGCACATGTTCCGCACGTTTCACCGACAATTGCTGGTTGTAAACTTCATCGCCACGTTCGTCTGCAAAAGCATCGAGTTGAATTTGCACATCTGACATGGCCGCGAGCGTTACCGCCAGTTGTTTTAGCCTGTTACCGGTTGCATCGGCTAGCACGTGCTCATCGGTACGGAAAAGAAGATCCATTTCAATACCGGCTTTCATGAGGTTCAGCAGCTCTGGTCGCGATGCATCCTGCATGCGCTGCAAATCAGCACCAAGACCGTCAATTTCGCCGTTTAGCGCATCGACATCACCCTTAAGTTGGGACACGCGACTTTTGGAACTGGTGAGCGACGAAGACAGCGAGTCGACTTCGGTATTTCGCTCGTTAAACTCGTCACCGACTTTGGCACCGAATGCAGCACCAACGATCATGCCAACCGGGCCACCGGCGATAGCACCAAGCACGGCACCGACACCGACGCCAACACTCTCTTCTTTGGATGAACCAGCACCATTGGCAAAAGCCGGCGCCGCAGTCAGACTAAATACCAGGCTGAGCAGAATAATTTTATTACGCATTGTAATTTCCTCCGTGGATCGAAGGCCCGTATGGGCCGCCGTTGGAAACTATTACAAGGCCGAAAGGAGGATCTGCAGGGGCACGAATGTGTCAGGTCCCCGATCAATAGTGACAAATAGTGGCAGCTGGTGCCGCTAACCAGTGAGCTAGCGATACTCGCGATACAGGTCCCGAACCCAGCTAACTGAACGACGATCTTCCCATTCCAGCATGTCATTTGCGATGCGTGGTGGCAGCTCAAGGTTTGCGTAGGTTGGATGATTTTCTGGTGTTGCAATCGGCGCGAGCAAACTCGCTGCAGCAATATCGGCGCATGACAATCGGTCGCCACATAAAAATTTCCTGCCGTCAGACAAGAGTCCATCAAGCCAATCGAGTTCTCCTCCGACGATATGCCTCGACTCCTGGCCTTGTTCGTAGCCCAGGTCCATTCTTTCAATCATCAACTTGCATATCATGCCCCATGTCGCAGCAATCAACAGCTTGTGCGGAATCGACAAGTCCTTTGTGAAGATCGGCCGTACCGTCCTGGGATGCTCGACAAGCGCTTCAGAATAATAATAACGGCGGATATGAATGCCGATTACATCGTCGAGGCGTTTTTCCAGCGCGCGGCATTCTTCACCGTTGGATTTCGGCGTCAGGCAAATTTCCTTGTTCGTTGTATTTGCATCTGCCCAGTCAATAATCTCGACCGAACCCTGCACCAAACCACCGTCCGTATGCAGAAACGGGACAGACGAGCGCGCCGCACCGAGTTTTTTCGCAATTTTGCGATGGACCCCGGGTGCGACATATTTAACTTCATAGTCGATATCCAGGTAGTCGAGCGCCCAGCGTGCTTTTTCGCAAAAGTGCGAAATTGCGAAGATGTAGAGGGTTGGTTTTGGCATCGATCAGTCCTTTAGTTTTGCTGGCCAGCGAAAATAGAGTTGTTTGCATTGCATGCAAACATCGCCCGCTGGGCGGGCTCCTACAATTCTAATAAGCACTGTAGGAGCCCGCCCAGCGGGCGAAATCCACGACGCCCAGCGGGGCGAGTGCGATGTTCTCAAGTCGTCTCGACGAGCTCCGGTCGCCGCTGCAGATGATCAGTGACCTTCTCATAAGCCAGTGAAAACTCCAGCGCAAGCTGATCATCCCCAAACGGTGCCATCACCTGCATTCCCATCGGCCTGCCACGCGGGTCAAACCCGGCCGGTACATTAACGACAGGAACTCCGGCAAGACTGCCACCGATGACCACCTCCATCCAGCGATGGTACGTGTCCATTTTCTTGCCATCGATTTCTTTTGGCCAGTGGATGTCCTTCGAGAACGGAAACACCTGGGCTGTCGGCACTATCAGGAAATCGTACTGGTCGAATAGCGACCGCAGGGCGCGAAACCAGTCGGCTCGTGCTATGCCGGCCGCGTAGATATCTGCAGCAGTTGTATCGAAGGAACCCTCAATCTCCCAAACGGCTTCGGGCTTAAGTAGTTGTTTGGTCTTGGGATCATCATAAAGAGATCGCATGCCGTGTCGTGTCCAATGGCGTAATGTCAGCCAGGTCTGCCATAAACGATCCATGTCGTATTCCGGCATGCACGGTTCGACGACAACACCGTTTTCGCTCAGGGTACGCAAACTGGCCTCGCAGACATCGAGTACGCCCGGCTCAGTAGGGAGATGGCCATTGTAGTCTCCCAGCCAGCCGACTTTCAGGCCGCGCAGATTCACCGCACCAAACTGATCCGCTGCCGGTAAATCGTCGCGCAAAGACAAAGGGTGACCCGGATAATCCCCGGCCATATTGTGTAGCAGGCGAATTGTGTCTTCAGTATTACGACCCATCGGGCCACTGGTGCCCATCTGTTGATAGAAGAGATCGCCGTCCGGTCCATTGGGCACCCTACCTTGCGTGGGCCTGAACCCGATTACGTTGTTGAACGCACCTGGATTGCGCAATGAGCCCATCAGGTCACCCCCATCGGCCACCGGCAGCATGTGTGTCGCCAGACCACAAGCCGCACCACCGCTACTGCCACCTGCAGTAAGGGCCGGGTCATATGCGCTCCCGGTCACACCGAATACAGGATTGTATGATTGCGAGCCCATGCCGAATTCCGGCAAGTTCGTCTTACCGATAAAAACAGGCCCGTGACGGCGAATTCTCGCAACGTCGAAATCATCCTCAGTAGCCATTGTGCCGGCGAATATCGGCGATCCGCCGCTCGTCGGCATGCCCCGCACGTCTTTGCTGTCCTTGACGGCGTACGGCATGCCATGCATCCAGCCCCGGTAGTCACCTTTGGACAGCGCCTGATCAGCCTCACGCGCCTGCTCAATCAGCACGTCATCATCAACCATGCTCACGATCGCATTGTAGACCGGGTTGTAACGGTGAATACGGGCAAGATACGCCTGCATTACTTCGACACAACTTACTTCGCGCTGCTTGATTGCAAGCGACAACCGCGATGCACTCATGTCTGTTATGTCGCCCGGTAAATCGCTCGCTTGCGCTTTGCCTGAATTCGTCGCTGACAAAGCCATTGCGATACCAATTCCGGATGCTCCGCCCATAAATTTTCTTCTGTCCATTCGTTGTCCCCGCGCCATATGAAGTCGCTTTCGTTAGCTTAGCAGTTTCAATGCATTTGATGGCCGAACTGCGGGAATCGAAGACTCAGCTCAGTGTTTGGCATTCGCGGCAACTTCGCGCCCGTACATTCCTAAGCTCTGGAACATAGATAGATTCATTGCGCCAGACTTGATAATTTGCCAAAAATCGTCGCGGGATGCGCGAGAGCGACGTAGCCGCGAATGCGATCGTCTGCGTCCAGCAGGCGACGCCTTCAAAAAACCGAGGGAATTTTGGATCGAGCCTAGCGGTTTCGCTCGGTGAGTGCGACGAAGGTGCCACCATTGCGTTCACACAATGCTCGCATCAGGCCCGCGAAGCGCTGTGAGCTGCGCGGCGGCGTACCGGAAAAATTATACGGAAACCCAATGGCATGAATGCGCACGCGTCGGTCGCCATTTTCATCTTCGACATTAATTCTATCTATCTGCCGCAGTACCTGTTCCATCGAACCGCCCTGGAACTCATCACCAAGAACGTAGATGCTGATTTTCTTGTCCGGCGCCCAGAATGTCTCAATGGCGTAAGATATGCCGTCTGACGGATCACTATCGCTAAAGGGCGCCCACTGCCGCATCTGATTTCTGATGGCCTGGCGCACCTGCGGCGTGTCCTCTATCCACGTACCACCGTATTTCTGGAACATGTAACTGCCGTTGTCATTCATGATCTGCAGGCCTTTGACCTGTGGATAGACATTCAGCACCTCCGAAAGCTTCTGCTCAGCCCAGCCCCATTTCGCCTGCATACTGCCCGACGTATCAATGACAAATATGATGTATTCGCTATCTACCGGAATGCCGCCAACAGCGTCATCGGCCGCACGGCGGAACGGCCGGAGTTTTTGCATTTCTTCTGACAGGCTCTGTCGCGCCGCCTTCAATTCTCCCTCATCCAAGTTTAGCGCAGGATTATCGCTGTCAATCAGGTCGAATTGGCCCTGAATCTTGTTGAGTTCCTTTTGCAGGGTGGTCAGGGTCATTTTCGTTTCAGTCGTGTCCATGCGCACCCTGCCCAACGCACGCGTCATTACTGCGGTTTCACCACGAATGACAAAAAGTTCTTCCTGTAACAGCGCAATCAGCGCCTGCAGATCCTCTTCAGTTTTTTCGAGAATAACGGGCTCATAAATCTTGCTGAGCACGAGCAACAAAATGACCGCACCAAAGCCACAACAAATGCAGTCGAGGAACGACAAGCTGAATGCTTCAATATTTCGGTTTTTTCTCTTCGCCATTACTTATGCACTGGCTACGGCCAGTCCTTACTAATGCTCATGAATGCGCCGCCGGTCTGGTAAGCAAGCAACCAATAGGCGATGGACGCGTAGTAGTCACCTTCCATGGGATACAAGAGGATATTTACCGTCACGCCAGAGGGAACGACATCTATCGCCTCGTAGTGGTATTTAAGTCTCTCGGCACCGGTTACCATACCGCGGGCCGCCTCTGGCGAATTCATCGTTGGCAAACCGTCAACAAGGATGATGACGTTATCGGGTAGCGGGTTCAGGCTGTTGATGACCTCGTATGCTGCTTTCATGTTGGTGCCATTCTGCGGCACCGTGCGGCGTAATATGCGAATCGCTTCGTCGAGTTGCTCGCCCTCACCGACTTCCAGCCAGACACCTTCGCTGCCATCAAGCACCGGTGTGGCGTCTGTATTAAAGCCGTAAATCTGAAACTTACTCGTCGGTGGGAATTGTGCGGAAAGCCAATCGACGCTGGCAACTGCCTGGCGCCATTTCAAAGAGCGAAGTTTTACTTCGTCGGCCATATTTCTCCGCCGCAAAATATTAATAATTTTTCGATCCAGCATGCTGGCCGACGTATCTACCAGGACGAGTATGCGATCACCACCAACTTTAAGCCCCGTCAGGTACTGACGATCACCATCACCGGCAAAGGTTCGCACGCGCTCACCCTCGCTCTTTTTTTCCTGCTCCAGCGCAATCAGCCGTTTCTTTTCTTCTTCCAACGACTCGATATCGGATTGCAGTTTCTCTACTCGCTCAATTTTTGCCAGTGTATCCGCATCCTCTTTATCGAGTTCCTTTTTTAGCTTCTCGATGAGCGCAATGATCTGCACGATCTGTTTGTCGGCCGTTACCTTCTCGTCTTCGAGACGATCCATCGTATTTTTTGCCAGCACCAGGTTTTTGCGCTGATCGAGTATTTCGAATTCAAGTTTCGTGGTCTCGCCCTGCAGCTCCTGCGGCGGACTATCGGACTTGTCCCTGACCTGCGAATTGATAATCATAAAAAAGAGAATTACCGCGCCAAAGCCACAGCTCATGCAGTCAAGAAACGACATGCTGAAGATTTCCATTGGGCGACGTTTTCTAGCCATTTTGCTCGTCTGTCGTGATCAACTGAAATTCAAAACCGGGTGAACCTATACGTAGCGAGTCACCAACCCGCAATATCGAGGAGCCGTCGATCCGGTTGCCATTAAGAAAAGTACCGTAGCGACTATGGTCCTCCAGCACACATTGACCATTTTTGCGGCTCAATGAACAATGGCGGCGGGATACTCCAGGCATCTCGGCGGTCAATTCGATAGTTCGCTCACCATCACTGTCATCTGACCCCAAAACGAGTGGCGAATTCCCTATAGCATAGGCCATATGGCGGAATAACAAGTGAGTAGGCGTACCTGACGCGGATTGCTCGCTGGTGTGCTGCCCTATGTCTACCGCCGATTGATCCCACGGCAATTTTCGTATCAGGCTTACGCCGGTGTCTGCGCCGGTATGCCCACGACAGCGTGCCAGTGCGCCGCGTGCCGTTGCGCCAGGCTCAAGCACGAATAACTCTCCACCCACTCTCGCCTTAAGCATATCGGCGAGGCCAGGCAAGCGCGCAATACGATCCGTTACCTGGATAGCGGGTACATCCTCTGCACGAAAGAGCGCATGCAATTTGTTAGCAATTTGCTGGTAAATGGGTGCGGCAGTCCCGACCAATGCCAGCGATTCTATGCTGGCCGCGTAGGTTGTACCTCTGAAATCCAGCTCCATTTCCACTTGTTCATGTATTGCTGCCTCCCTTAGCCAGCCGGCGAGTCGGTTCAGCAGCATTTGCTCTGATTCGGCTGTGTGCAGGGGGTCGAAACGCGATTGCTGTACAAATGCGTTGGCGATGGTATTCAACCAGGCGTCGTACAGGGCGTAAGTGCCACAGGAATCGAGCAGCTCGGATCGTTCAGTTTGCGCCATTCCCGGCTGTGCAATCCGGGTCAACATAGCCGTGTGCAGGCTCAAATCAATGTGGACAGGAACGGCATTCTTGTATTCACGCCTGGTGGCCGCGACGGCTGCATCAACGAGGCCGATTACGGGTAATTTCAGTTCATTCGCAATACCAAGAAACAGACCGAGATTTTGCGCTGACATGTATTCCGGCACCGCGACCACCAGTTCAGAAACTTCAGTACCGGCTTTTTCCCAGATTTGCTCGAGTTGCCGAACAGCCAGATCCGCAGTACTCAAGTGGTTAAAACGCTGATCGGCCAGCGGCGTTGTATCCAGGTCAGACCAGTAACGGTGATGAATTCCGCGCGGGTCGATCTTCGAATGCTCAAATGCGTCGTTGCCGGTGATCAGATTGCCATTGCCTAACGATGCAAAACCTGGCTCGCGATAGATGATCCGTTCACTGTTTAGCAACGTGATACCGGCGTCGAGTATATGTATTGCGAATCGAGTCACACTGTTCGACCGGTTATCTTATCAATCCGATTTCATGTGTCGGACCAGCTGGTCGTCGACATAATTTTGCCCGTCGAAGACCAGTCTTTCCTGCAGGAGTTGCAGCTGATAGACGAGAAACATTAGAAAAATACTGATTAGAAGTGCAATGAATGTCGAGTTAAAGGCGACACCAAGGCTTTGCGTTACACCGGCGATGTCCCCTTGCACAGCTTTATCTGCTTGCGCCAGCGCTTCACCGATTCCGCGGACCGTACCAATAAATCCGATCGAGGGTATGGCCCAGGATATGTAGCGAATCATCGATAATTCTGATTCCAGTCGATCAGCTTCGGATTCAAAAATGGTATTGGTGCTGTTCGAAACATCTGCGATGCTTCTGGTAGTTTCGAAACGGCGCAACGCACTCAGCAATGCGCGCGGCAACAGCATTTTTTGCCGGTCCTCCGGCAATGCCTGCACTTGACGCGCAAACTCGCGCGTATCTTCTGGCAATATTCGCATGCCTTCTGCAATTGGCACGAGATCTACCTCGAGCAATCGCCGCTCATGCAGAATATCCCGCCCCTTGAAACCCATGATCGCCAACGCCCAGAACATCAGGATAAAACAGGCTTCCTGCTCCAGATCCTTAATCAGCACCCAGTTGGATCGCACCCTGATAAAATCCGGGTTGTTGGCGGCTTCAATCGTTTGCTCGGCGATCACTTCGGCTGCGTTCGGTCGCACGATCGAGACATAAAAAGCGTGCACCACAATGATCGCAATGATCAGTGCAAAAAGCTGAAAAACAAACTCAACCGGAATGTTCTTTTTTTTCATGTGCTGGGTCTCTCAGGTAGGCGGGCCAAAAAGCAGTAAAACGATACCGGCAATTCAGATATTCGATGGAAAGGGGATCGGCTCGTCAGCAGGAATTTCCTCTGTCGGGATAAAGTCGTCATCATCTTCTTCGTAGGTCTGCTCATCCAGGTCTGAGTCGTCGACATCTTCCTCGTCGTCAACTGCCTCAGCGTCTGGTGCTTCGGCCTGATCTTCAACCTGAACTTCGGTCGAGTCTCCCTCCTCCTGGGCCCAGGCAGAACCTGGCAGAAAAAACGCCAGCAGAATAACGATGAGAAATTTAGGCACAAGTATCTCGTTCAATAAAGAGTCTCTATTATTGGACCGTCACCACCCCTAAAGGTCCAACGGAATCACTGTATATTCCTGGCGATGCGAAAGCCAACGTCCGGGCGGGGGCCATTGCCAAAATCCCGGTATCCCAGCCTGAGCTGCATTATCCCTGAATCCATCCAGCTTGACCCTCTGATTACACGATTGGAACCATTCATTGGACCCTGTGGATCAATAACAGGCTCTGTTTTTCCCGGTGTCGGCACAGAGTAGTAATCCTGGACCCATTCGGCAACGTTGCCGCCACCATCAAAAATTCCCAGCGCGTTAGGCGCGAATGTACCCACTGGCGCTGTTGAAGCGAAGCCATCGTCATATCCCGGCAATATGGAGGGCACCAGCGCATTGGCTGATTTTCCGGCGAAATTGCCGCTTTCCCGTCGTGGCGGCATTCTGCCGCCCCAGGGGAAGGTCGTCGAACTCTGTCGACCCTGGTATTTAATCGCAAATACCCACTCTGCTTCTGTCGGCAGTCGATAGCCGTCGGGTGTTGGCCTGACCTGCTGCCATTTCTGGAATTTCGTCTGGTAGACCGGCGTCAATCCTTCCTGTGCACTGAGCCAGTTGCAATACTCCACCGCATCTTCCCAACTGACGTTGACAACGGGATTCACGTCACCGGCCAGCGAGGCATGTAATGCGCCACCCGAGTCATGGTTCTGCCTGAATTTGCGAAACTCACGATTGGTCACTTCTTTCGCACCTATATTGAATGGCTTGGTTAACAGAACCGGTACCATCACTTCATTTGCGCGCCTGCCCTGTTCCCGCCGCGATGTACCCATGGTGAATGCATTCGGTTCTACCCGCCGCATTTCCTGTCCCTGGGAGTTGGTGTAAGACGCTGCTGTACCCCTGGCTACAATATCGGCCGCCGACAACAGGCGTACTGTGACGCTTTGCGCGTAGCCAGGTCGGGGGGTGACATCGCGGCTGAACGATTCGTAACCATCCATCTTCACTTCAAGGCGGTGCGGCGCCGAGGAGAGTTTTAAGATCATCTTGCCGGTGCCGCGCGCCTGTCCATCTATGTAGATCGTTGCTTCACCCGGCAACGCATTTACTTTTAGCTCACCAAAACGAGCCGTCAGATCGACAGTTATTTCTCTGGAATCAGCGGCTTTCAGACGCACCTGCCGTTCCGCAGTGCCATAGCCGGCTTTCGAGAGGCCAACCACATAGTTGACATCTGGTGACAAAGGAAGCGTGACCGGCGACTGGCCGCGATAGCGACCGTTTACGGTTATGTTCGCGCCACGCGGAATTGTATTGACCAGCAGTTGCGCATTTGCCGGCTCCAACTGCACTGTAGGTAACAGCTGGTCTTCATTCGCTGCAGCAACGACCGTACCATCCCAGGCCTTGAAGCCGTCCTTAAACAAGCTTAACGAGTGCGAACCTTCCATCAACTCCAGTTGCATCGGCGTCTCGCCGATTTGCGTGGTGCCCTGGTAAACCGCGGCACCCGATGGATTCGAGGAAACCTCGACGTTCGCCCATTGCGGCACGAGCTGCACCTGCAGATTTTGATACTTGCCTAATCCCGGCACTGTCAGCCTTTGTGTGTACGGCAGGAATCGATCGGCGGTTACGGTAACCGAGTGAGTACCTGGCTCGAGTTCCAGCGGCCCGTACGGCGCACGACCGACGTTGTTGTCATCAACGGTAACGATCGCATCGACCGCGGGATCCGTGCTGACAGTCAGCTGACCTGGCAGCTTCCTGAGCTCGACCACAATCGTGCGGCTTGGCCTTTCGTCGACGCTAATGTTTTGCGCCACGTCGTAATAACCCGCTTTTCTGACATGCACGATGTAACTACCTTCACGCATAATTGTGCGATCGCCAAACGGCACATGGAACCAGCCACCGGTCACAGAAATGTGATCCGGGTTCGCCGGTTGCACATCGAACTGAATCGACTTCGACGTAAACAGGAGCCAGGACAGGAGCAGCAATACACCAATGGCGGCACCCACATAGGTCTGCCAACGATGCCCCGGTTCTTTGACATCTTGTGGCAGTGCATCTGCAGCACGACGAAATGCCGTAGGCGCGATTTCTTCCTCGTCGGGTACTGTGCCGGCGTCCGCCAGCTCCGGCGGTTTGGTCATGTAAGCGCTGTCTTCCAGGCGTACATTCAGGAGCATCGCATCATCGAGCTGCCCGATTACAATGCGCGAACCGAAAAAACCAATCTCATCTTCGACTGATAGTTTTCGCGATGCTACGAGCGTGTCACCATTTACGGTGACACTACTGGCCCGTCCGACAGGTTGTACGAATGGTTCACCGTCCAGCTCATCCAGTAAAGCAACTGCACTACTGCCCGGTCCCGGGAGCCTGACCTCACAGTCCGTTCCGGTGCCGAGATGCAGCGGCAACTGCGAGGCCTCGAATCGACGCTCGCCTTCACTGTCTCTCAGAATGACAGAGCTGAATTTCAAATTTGTTCCTCACATTGAATCACTATGGGTTGCATATCGCCCTCCGGTGCAACCCTGAATTCGATACGCACATCGCGGTATCCCGCCCGGTTACCAACAGCAACATACTTCCCGGGCCGCAGGTTGATTTCCTGGGCGCTGAACATACCAAGTTTGCCAATTTTAAAAATGGCGACATTGGTTGCATTGTCCGAGACCAATTGTACCTGTAATGGCGTTGCTGCCCTTTTCAGCAATCGTGACAATTGACTTTTCTGATCTTCAAGCCTGGGACCCATCGGCGACATTTTTGTAACGTCTAGCAGTAACCTGGTTGCCGCCTGCACGTTTACCGGGTCGCTCAGACGATCCGGTTCATCTATGTAACGTTCCAGTCGATCGTGCAACGCTTTACGGGCACTCGCCTGCCGCAGCCCGTCCTGGGCAAACTGCAAATCGGGATCAATCTTCAATATGTCTTTATAGACTGTGATCGAATTTTCCCACTGTTCTGCCGCATCCAGAGAAGCCGCTTCGTTTTCAAGATTTCGAATATCGGCCAGCTTGATCTCCTGGTCGACCTGCAACAGTCCATCAGATGGCTGTCGCGATGCCGGGTCAAGCAGCTTCGCAGCGTTAAATGCTGCCCTCGCACTACCAAAGTCGCCCGCCGCGAGTGCGTCCAGTCCTTCGGTCATGCGTTGTCCAAACGACATCTCATTCACGGCGAGCTTGACCCGCGCAAGACCAGCCAGGGCTGGCTCCCAAACAGCATCCAGCTCCAGCGCTTTTTCAAATGCCAGTTTTGCTGCGTCCAGCTCCAGGTCCGTTTCGAACTGAATAGCCTGAGCCGTTAACGTCAGAACCGCTTCGAGGTTTTGCGCACGAGCAAGACCTTGTTCCGCTTGCTGATTTCCTGGCGTAATCGATACGGCAAGATCAAACAAGCGCACCGCCTCGGAATGATCGCTCACCGCAAATGCCTCGTTGGCTGCTGCCAGTGTCTCGTCAAATACCGCGTCAATGCGATCAAAGAGTGGCTCCAGAAGTGCGCTTGCTTCGCGGTATCGGTCGCCGGCTAACTGGTAGTTTTTATTGACGTAGGCCTCATCGCCGTTTTCATAAACATTCACCGCATCCAGGTAAGGCTGGCCACCCCAGCGATCGATTGCACGATAGCGCAGTCGTTCGAGTCGGGACAGCAGGTCGCCCAGGGCTTCATCGGTCGCCGCTTTGATGCTTGCCGAATCCCCGATGTCGGCATTTTGATTGAAAGACGTGCTTGCAGACGGTCCGCCTGACCCCTGTTCGGATTGCACATCAACACCATCGACGTTGTCAGTCTGTAACGCAGCTTCATTTTGCCCGGTCGGTTTCTTTTGCACGACGTATGGCAGCAGGAAAATGACAGCCAACAAAAGGGCAAGCACGCCACCGAGGCTCCCGTATAAAAGTTTTGGCGAAAAGCCGCCCGGTTCCACCTGCGTTGCAGTCGGGCCAGCCTGCGCGCCGGTTTTTCGCCTTACGGGCTGAATGGATGCAACTGGCTCCATGGGTTGATCAGATGTTGCTGAACTACCGAGGTAATGGGTTGGCGCCGGGCCGGCCGGAAAACCTGCCTCCTCAAGGCGGCTTTTGACGGCTTCTG
>CAYOHF010000024.1:0-38317 GCA_964403695.1 uncultured Woeseiaceae bacterium
TCCTACATTACTAATTAGCATTGTAGGAGCCCGCCCAGCGGGCGATACCCCATTGTTTTGGGACAGCAGTGGCCGATATCACACTATTATTACCGCAACCACAAATTTCATTATGACTTACCATAGCGCAATGTGTAGACACGAAAAATCCGTTACCAACTGCATAATTCATGGCTGACGCAGACAACTCAAACGCCGGTTTCGCCAGTCGTGCTGCAGGCGTATTTGGCTACAGTCGCCGGGCACTCGATCTTGTGTGGACGACCAGCCCGGCGTTGACGCTCACGCTCGCGTTCCTCACGCTGGTTGCCGGTGTTTTGCCAGCGGCAATTGCCTATGTCGGGCAACTGATTGTCGATGGCGTCGTATCTGCAATGTCAGCGACATCGCCTGATACCAATCACGTATTGAGGCTCGTCGTCCTTGAAGCAATCATCGTCATTTTTGTTGCCGCCAGCCAGCGTGGGATGTCAGCATGCCAGTCGCTGTTGCGTGCCCTTCTTGGCCAGCGGGTCAACGTGATGATTCTCGAAAAAGCGTTAACGCTGCAGCTCTCGCACTTCGAGGACTCCGAGTTCTACGACAAGATGACTCAGGCTAGACGCGAAGCCTCCAGCCGCCCACTCAGTCTCGTCAATCGAACCTTTGGCCTTGTACAAAATGCCATATCACTCTCAAGTTACGCTGCGTTGTTGTTTGTGTTCTCACCCTGGGCAGTGGTCATTCTGATTGGCGCGGGCCTGCCATCGTTTTTCGCGGAAGCCAAGTTTTCTGGTGACGCGTTTAAGTTGTTTCGCTGGCGTTCACCAGACACGCGCATGCAGATGTATCTCGAGTCGGTAATCGCTCGGGAAGATGGTGTTAAAGAGGTCAAGCTGTTCCAGCTCGGTCCCCGCTTGTTACAGCGGTATCGCGATATCTTCAATAAACTGTTCGTTAAGGACCGCAGCCTGACACTGCGTCGCGACGCCTGGGGGTTCGCACTTGGGCTCTTGTCCACGACGGCATTCTACGGTGCCTATGCATGGATCGTAATTTCTACAATCAATAATGAAATTACGCTCGGCGCAATGACAATGTACCTGGTACTTTTCAGGCAAGGTCAATCCGCCGTCGCAGCAATTTTGTCATCGATTAGCGGCATGTATGAAGACAATCTTTACTTGTCGAACTTGTACGAGTATCTCGAGTACCCTGTACAAGCGCGTCAGGGTCACATTAAACACGGCACGGACCCCTCGCTCGGAATCGAGTTTAAGAATGTGTCCTTCGCTTATCCTGGTTCGAATAGCAAAGCACTGAATGATGTCAGCCTGCAAATCCAGCCCGGCGAGAGTCTGGCGCTGGTCGGCGAGAATGGATCGGGAAAGACAACGCTTATTAAGCTGCTAACCCGATTGTACGAGCCAACCGAGGGACACATATGTCTTGACGGGATCGCGCTGCAGGACTGGGACGTTGAAGCGTTGCGGCAACGCATTGGCGTTATCTTCCAGGATTTCGGTCGCTACCAGTTCTCTGTCGGCGAAAACATAGGCGCTGGTGATGTGCGCTATATCGATGACGCCGAACGGTGGGCAAAGGCTGCAGAAACGGGGATGGCGGCACCATTTATCAGGGATATGCCCGAGGGCTATGAAACGCAGCTTGGCCGCTGGTTTAAAGGCGGCCGCGAACTGTCGGGTGGTCAATGGCAGAAGATAGCGTTATCGCGGGCCTTTATGCGCAGCGATGCAGACATCCTGGTACTCGATGAGCCCACAGCAGCCATGGATGCGCCATCGGAAGCGGCGATATTTGATCATTTCCGTTCAGAGAGTCACAGCAAGATGACCATTTTGATTTCGCACCGATTCTCAACCGTACGTGCCGCCGATCAGATTATCGTTATTCACGATGGGGAGATTGTCGAGCGAGGCAACCACGAAAGCCTGCTCGCACTAGGTGGGCAATATGCCAGCTTGTTCAAACTTCAGGCTAAGGGCTACCAGTAAGACTGTGCGTGAAGCAACGCAATCAGCTTAGGGTATTAGCACTACTGAAAAGTTAACTGTCATACCCGTGAATATTTCGAAAAAGGACCTTGCAATGATTAGAACTACTTAAATTGCAGCGGTATCTTCGTATTTAGTGGATTCAGGAGAGCTATACACTGATGTTGCCAGGCTCTTTATGGAGACCAAAATGTTTGATACTAAATACGTCAATTTTTTGCAGTATTTCGCTGCAACCAGTTTGCTACTCTTGCTAACCGCTTGCAGTAGTAGTAGCAGCGGTTCAAGCCCACCCGTAATCCCGCCGCCTGTTGTCACCGATCCGCCAGTAAATGTTCAGGTTGTTTCCGGCGACGGCAACGGTACAGAGATAGAAAATACGATTTCCTGGACCCTGGATCCTGCTGCAACAGGCTATACGGTCTACTGGGACAATACCCCGGGTGTCACAGAGGCCAGCAGCGTGGTTGTTCCTGCCGCTCAGGGAACTCGCTATGTAACGCATTCCGGCGTAGATGTGGTTGCTGGAACTTCATACTACTATCGGCTGCAGGCCACTTCCGCCAACGGTACGTCGGCTCTTTCAGCTGAGGTTACCGGCACACCGCAACTGAGCATTACTAACAATGCACTCAACGACGTCGCCTGGAATGGTTTAGATACGCTGGTTGCGGTAGGTGACAGCGGTGTCGTCCTGAACACTCCTAATGGTCTGGCCGACGCCTGGATGGATGTTTCCGTGGTGAACGCACCGCAGGCCCTGACGGGTGTGACCTGGGAAAACGTCAATGCCCAGTTCCTGATTGTGGGCGCCGGCAGCGCAGTTTTGAGTGGCGACGGAACCAACTGGACTATTGAGGATTTGAGTAACTTGCAAGGCGCTGTAAACCTCGAAGATGTTGCCTGGTTGGGTGACAGGTATATTGCTGTTGGAAAAAGCGGAACCATAGTTACCAGTAGCGCTGATGGCAGCGCCTGGACTTTGCAGGACGCTGGCGCCAATGTCGCTACCACATCGCTAAATGCGGTGGCCAACAATATCGATCGAATCGTGGTGGTGGGCACTAACGGCACTATTCTTAACAGTGTCGATGGCGTGGTATGGGTAGAACTCGCCAACTTTACCAACAATGACCTGAATGATATTTCCTGGGATGGCAGTCAGTTTACTGTCGTGGGTTCGAACGATACTATCCTGACCAGCCCTGACGGCATCAACTGGGCTTCACATGTTCCGGGAACGTCCGATATCAATTTCGTCGCAGTGACTCAATGGGATTCTGCGTTACCAGCAAATCCTGTTGTGGGTACTGTCGGTTCGGCGGGAACCTTTGTTGTTACTCCGGACGCAGATCCAGGGGTCATTATTCGCACTGGTACGACTGAGCAGTTAGGCGGTATGACCTGGGTTGATGATGGCGTGGCTCCTGCGTACTTCGTCATAGTAGGCAATGATGGCACTGTGTTGACCAATCAATATCAGTAACTCGTAGCACGGAGCCAGCACCTGATGCGTGCTGGCTCCACCCTTAAACCTTATCCGACCAATCCGAATATCTCCCATAGCCCATTCATAAAGTCGTTACTGATCTGCGTCTTTTTGATATAAAAGAAAAACAAATTGAAACGCGGTCAACCGCGTTTCCGTCTCATCAGGTCCATTCCAGACCAGAACGGGTTATATGCGAGTTTTTCCATCAGATCGAATTGGTCGGGGTTATCGCCCGAAAAAGCGGCGAAAAATCAAAAATAAACCCGGCTTTCTCAAGCGGTTCAGCCGCCGGCTGCTCATATTCGGCTTTTCAGTTTTCGTTCTGAGTTTGCTGATGGTGCTGCCGTTTCGATGGATCAATCCACCCACAACTGCGTTTATGCTTCAGTATGACAGCGGCAGCGGACCTATGCTGCATGAATGGGTTAGCTGGAACGATATGGGCGACGCATCACCGATCGCCGTGGTGGCTTCGGAAGATCAAAAATTTGCCAGCCATTTTGGATTTGACGTGAAGTCGATTCGTGAATCAGTAGAAGACTTTAATGATGGCGCATCGCTTCGTGGCGCATCCACGATAACGCAGCAGGTCGCCAAGAACCTGTACCTGTGGCCGGGCAAGAGTTTTCTGCGCAAGGGTATAGAAGCGTATTTTACGGTCCTGATTGAGGCGACCTGGTCAAAAAAACGCATCCTCGAGATATATCTCAACGTCGCCGAATTCGGACCAGGAATCTATGGTGTTGGTACAGCGAGCGAAAATTATTTTTACAAATCACCGGCCGAACTAAGAGACACAGAAGCGGCATTGCTGGCTGCAGTTTTGCCAAACCCGAAGCGATTGCAGGTTGACAGTCCAACTCCTTACGTACGCGAACGTCAATCGTGGATCATCAAGCAGATGCAACGATTGCGTCGCGAACAGTGGTTAATACTGCTGAATTGATTTGCAATGGCGATCGGTGACAAATATTGAATGCGGTGCGGATAACTAACTGACTATTACAGCTAATCCTGAGACCTGTGATAAATCGTCGCTCGCTGCGACACACCGGTTACCGGACTGTACGGAACCCGCTGATTGGGCCGGCGGTTTAATTCGCTCATTGCTGCAACCTGCCTGTTCTGAATGTTTCTCACGTGCGGTCTGTTGTGCCCAGGATATATCGGGTGTACCGGTCGATAAATCGGCGGTCTTACTATTGGGCGCACTATTGGGCGTACTATTGGGCGATAGTAACTGTCCTGGTAATACGGGTAGTACGGATATTCGTAGGCGGGTGGCCGCATTCTGGCCGCACGCTCTTCCTCTTCCTCGCGACGCTTCCTCAATTCAGCGTTGCGCTCCTCAACCTTGCTCCAGGTTTCATTGACGCGCACGGCCTGGTTTTGGATCGAGTAAGGATCCGCTCCCGGATCGTAATCAACCGGATTCCTGGAAACAGTATTTAACGTCGTCACAACAGCTGCATGTTGCGGCGCCCACTGGCTGAAATGCACCACGCCCTCATCGTCAGTCCATGTGAACACTTCACCTGCCAGCGAAGGACTGGCACATATGCCTGTGATCAATAGGGTCGCGAGTATCCTCATATCTGTATTTGACCACAAAACAAGGCGCTGGTTTTTCGCCTGAGAAAGAGCTTATGTAAAATTAGAAGAGTAAACCTTTGATTTTAAGAATCTTTTTCTAGACATGATTCAAAAACGCCGAACCAACCGAGGGCCGACTTTCGCCAGCAGCACCGGACCAGTACTGATGGCCGCGCGATACTGAATGGCCGGTCGCAATGCGGCCGAGAAATTCGCATATTGCATCCTGTAGTACGCGATTATCATTTACGCCAAAGCGAAAACCTGCGCCGGGCTATATCGTTGCGGAGACCGCGGCGACAACTAAAAACAAAGCGACGTAGACCCATCGTGTTACGGCATTCAACCGTATCGCCCGCTCCAGTTTGTCTGCGCCCGCCCAGCGACTGCCAATAACGGCAGCCCCAAGAGCCAGGAATACGAGCAATGTGCAACCTATTACGAATAGGTCAGCGCGTGTTAAATAGGATACTCGCGGCAAACTGAGACGAATGCTAAAACCAAAGGCAATCAATGAAAAAATCGATGCAGTCGAAATGGCAATACGCGGTGGAACGACATTTGGTTGTATCCAAAATGCCGTCCAGGACATGAAGACAATAAGTGACATTGGCAGAAACATTGTCGCAAGAAAATACTGCGAGTGCCGCTGGGCTTCAAGGACGAACGTCATTCTAGGCCGTACTACTCCGACGGCTGGTACCGAAAATTCGCCGAAGCTCGGCTCCAGCAGACGGAAGCCCCAGCCTTCAACACTAAATGCCCCAACGTCCGCTGCAATTATGGAATTTTCTGAGAATCGTACTTCGTCCGGATTGTACTGATAGGAGATGACGTCGATTGGCAGCTGTTGCGTGTCGAACGGGAAGTCTTTGAGGTCCAGATCCACCGCCAGCTCTCCGGCAAATCGTTGCCGGTACACAACATTGCCCAAGGCATCGACATTGACGACCAATGGCAGCTTAGGATCCAAGCCGCGATCATTCACAATCATTCCTCGCGGATTCCAGACACTATTCATCGGAAATGATCGAATCTGATCTGCTTGCTCTTCCTCAGGCAAAGCAAGACGTGGGTCCTGCCAGGAAATATTAACAAATACGTCGACGTTGAAACGCTGACTGACATCGTCGATATTGTCGATGTCGACCAGGAAGACACGGATCGTTACTTCCGTGCTCGTGCCACTGGCATTGGGTCGTTCAGCTATCAGCCGAGCTTTTGACGAATCGACTTCCTGCGCACCCAAAGGTCCACTGATCAGGGTCGCGGCCAACAGCATTGCTGCACGACTAATCAATATCCTGAAGAACGCTGTCGGCAAATACATTCTGTGCCAGCGATTCGATCGGTCGACGGAGCTATACATTCGCTGATTATCTACCAGGTTACACACGATGGATACTCATCTGATCGATACCTGATTATCCGATGACCGGGCTCCTCTTAGTGCAAAGCGAATTTTTTGAGTTTCGTTGTGTGGGGTGATGATTACGATGGCGGGTTGATCTTTCTGAAGTTCGATTTCCAACTAAGTTCCTTATTCTTGTTCATTCTCTTGTGGCTTCTCCACCAACTGTAGCCTTCGACGGACGAGGTCGATATCGCGTCGCAATTTATAGAGATCACCCGCATAGGAGCGGGGCACAGAAATTTTCGTCACAGCGTGGTCAATTCGATCCAGTTCCCGCAAGCACTGCGCGATATCTGGCGAACTGTCGGCTTCGTCCGGATCGAGCGATTGCACCTCGTCGTACAAACGCAAAAACCGCGATCGAATGCGCCAGCGGTACAGTGGCGGCACCAGTTTTCCCAACGGGATGGCCAGGGCCAGCAACGGCAATAGCATGATCTTTAGCCGGTCAACCAGGGTCGCGGCCCAGAAGGGAAGTATGCGTTGCAGAAATGGTGGGCCGTATCTGTAAAAGCGTTTGGCTTCTTCGCTGATTGGCAGGTCAGCGTATTGTGCAGTCGGGAACTGCCCTGGATCGGAAAGCAGGCTACTGCGCCCGTGAATTTCAAGCGCAGCGACCAACAGCAAATCTACCAGCGCAGGATGGAGATCCTCTCTGGCCACCAGCATTGCAGTCGGCGCAATCGTTGTCACATCGTTCGCTGGCAGGTTCGCGGCCAGATCCATCACGCCCTCCGGTAACGATACACGCGAAAGGAAAGGATAGAGGCGTGCGTAAGCTCCGCCCCGATCAAATTCGTAAAGGTGTACGCCGGGTTGCCTGATCAATTGTCGAACGACTTCAGAATCAGGTGATGCGATAACCATCGCGGCATCGACTTCCCCGTTTGCCAGCGCGTTGATAGCATCCGCATTCGAAAGGTCGAGCAATCGGGTATTTGATTCATCGACGGCGTTTGCTGCCAGCAAGGCCATTCCGACTGCGCGTGTACCGCTGCCCTCAGCCCCAACTGTGACGCGAGCGCCAGCCAGATCACCCAGGTGATTTACTGCTAATTCGTCGCGAACGAATAGCCACAACGGTTCGAAATATAATGAACCTAACGCCATCACTCCCGGTACGGGATGGCTCTCGGCCAGGCCACTCTGCACAAATGCCAGGTGCACACCCGTATCGTCGGTCAGTAACTCAAGATTGTCGACAGATCCTGCGGTCGTTTTCAGCCGTACCGAGATGCCGTTGCGGCCCAGTATGTCGGCATATTGCGCCCCAAATTCCTGATATGCCCCGCCGTCTTCGCCGGTTGCCAGCACGATTTCCCTTGGTGGTGCAGGATCGACGAATTGATAAGCGACGAACAAACCGACAACGACCAGCGCCGCAGCAATACCGTAGGTGCCTGACAGGTCTTTTGCGTTTCGCCATGCTCGTGTCATGATTTCACTCTTATTATTATTTTATGTATTTGTGGATCATCCGGATACTGCTGTCTCACAAACTCAAAATCGGTGCCCGGATGAAGCATCACGTTGACTTGGATAGTCCGCAATCGCCCGCTGGGCGGGCTCCTACATTTCTAATTAGTAATGTAGGAGCCCGCCCAGCGGGCGATTGCCCAAATCCGCAAAAATATTGGTACATCGCGCCTTCGCTTCAGCCCACCGACAGGAGATTCGCCCTCTTGGGACAACAGTAGACCTACCCTTATATTAGGAGTACCACGGTATTCTCGCAAGATATGCCGCAAAAGGGGCCAGCGACAGCCACTTTGCCGGCAAGATCGCAAACAACAGCAACTTCGACCTACCTCACTTCAGCCGAATGACGCCTGCCTGAATGCAGAACGCAAAATTTTCCGGACCACTGGCAAATTCGAGTTATTGCGGTGAATACCAGATAGGCGACGTATAAGCCCGTTCCTGTGTTTTCAGAGGAATCTCATCTGGCAAATCGAGGTTGTAGCGAACCTGGTCATAGGCCGTCCAACGTGGTGTCGGAATTTCCAGGACACGCACGTAGTAGAAGGCCATCTCGCTCGGATCGAAATCCGGGTCCTTCCAATGTACAGACAGCTCAGGCGCCCCGATCGTATTCGTCCAGGTCGGCACGCTCAGGTCGACTGTATCTCCAACTGCCGGCAATTTTCCGTTCCGAGACTTTTTCCGCTCACCCGACCAGGCGACATCGTATACCTTTTCCTGGGTTACACTCTCGTCATCAAGCCAACCCTTTATGACCTGAACGCGGTCAAGATTGGCGCCTTCAGGATCGCGAAACGCCGCAATAATAAAGCTCGGCGCCGCACTATCCTCAGTGATCGCGGGAAGGTCGGACCCCATAGGAACACCTTTTTCGTATCCCACATCAGCGATGTTGCGCTGCTTCATGTCGCTATCTGTAAAGTTATAGCCGCCGAAGAACCTCACCCTGATTCGGGGTCCTGTCGTCGCGTAAGTTTCGCGGCGCTGCATTGCGTCGAAAATTGCTTCTCGCGTATTCGCACGTGCCCATACCGCTGTTGGCCCTGGCGTTGCGTATTGCCAGCCTTTGTATGATATACCGAGGTCCTTGTTCTCCTTGGCCATCATCGTCGCGCGAGTTGCGCTGGGTTCCATCCAGGCGAATGCGCCGAAAAAATTATTGTCGTCCGGCGTGGTCAGTCCCGTATGAATATCCGAGCCACCGACAAAACCCATTTTGTAGGGGTTCACGCCAAGACTACTTTGGAAGCTCAGTCCGCGCTTCAATGCTGAGCGCGTATATTCGCCGGCCATCATTGCGGGGGTTTTCTTCTCCGTCATATCCAGATTCGCCCAGTCCCAACTTTCGTAGTCCGCAAATTCATCCTCTGGCGACAATACCGGGTGCGTTTCACTATCCCCTTTGGTCTGCCCGACTTCGACCAGCCGCTCCCACTTATTCCGTGTTTCCGCATAATCCAGATCAAACTGGGCACCATCGTCAAAATCGTCCTGGAGTGGAAACATGATGCCATTCGACAGGTTGCCGTTGTGCGGAATGGCGAGGACCTGGCCACCGGTTGTGTCTTCATAAGTCTGCAACCACTTCCACAAATCACGCGGATTCGGGCTGCCGAAAGGTGGCGTCATCGTCATTGGCTCCATTTGCAACGTGCGTTCCGGTCCATCTCGAAAAATCACGTTTCGATGCAGGTTGTTGCCCTTGATTAATGATGTCCATTCGTAAGCTATTAATGCGGTGAAACGATGTGGCTCGTTGTACTCCTCAGCCGTCTGAACCAGGTTTTCCCAGGTTCTCGTATAGCCCGGGTTACCGGGCTGGTAGTTGAGTACCGGCGATAGCGTGCCTTGCGAGAACTGCTTGATGAGGTCGTATGAGGCCTGACGAGCTCGCTCTCCGCCCGCTGTAAATTCCTCGTGGTATTTCCTGCCTTGCTCGTCGGCCATTATATTGGGCGCGCCGTTCAGAATATCCGTAATCGAGCCCATACCATCCGTGTGCTCGGTCAACGCCATAAAATCATACGGACGACCGAGTTTCACCGCTTGTCCAGTGTTTGAGGTGACCTGTTCGCCACGTGCGAATCGGTACAGGTCGCGTGGCATCAATGTTGTTCCGCCACCGCCCGCATCCGCCGATAGCGCGGAATGCAAATGTGTCTCACCGAAAAGCAGTTGGGTTGGGTAGCCGAGATCGGCGTTTGGTGAATAGAGCTCATCGGTGGATTGTGCAAATAAGGGTGACACAACAATGGTTCCGACGATCGTCAGAAGCGTTCTTCTAAACGGATATTTCATCTGGATTTTCCTTTCAACTAAATCATTATTCGCCTGGCACAGGTGAGATACCAAAAACTCCATGCAGACTCGCTGTTTTGGTGAAACATAATGCAGTTAAAATTTACCGAGAACTTTCAACCACAGCGTATCGCCTTCAAGGCGATTCTCGTTATCGAATTCTTTTAGCCACTTCAACTCCGCAATAACGTCCTTGCCGTTGACTTTACTGGCGAAAGAAAGCGCCGGCCCTACGCCATTCGCCTGCGCTTTGAAGTCACCAAAAATAGCGCCGCTACCACTATCGCCGCGAACTTGCTTATACCAATAGGCCGACACGCCAACGCCGGCGAGTCCGCCCCACATCGGGAAGTGCTGCGCCAGCGTACCGTCGAGGTGAAATTGTGTGCCCGATTGATAGTCGGTGTCGTTATTTTTCTGATTGAAATCCGCGCCGAAAAACAGAGACGCTTCGCGGCCATTTTTCTGACCCAAATACATAAAGCCAACGGTCGGTTCGATCGTCAGGAAGTTCTTGCCAGTATTGGCGAGCCGACCGACTTCGTAATCCCCACTGGGAACGTAGACCATCACACGCATGTTAATGTTGAAATCGGGGTTCACGTTGTAATTGAACATCGCTGGAATGAGGACAATATCGCCAAGCGCCCTTTCCCTGTCGCTACGCATGACTGTAGGACCACCGCTAGCGTCCCGAACGTCAGCCGACACCTCAATATCAACCCATGGAATCGTAGCCGCCATCGAATACTGCCATTTTTCGCCAAGATTCCAGTCGGGTGACCATAGCAGGGTCAAGCCGATAGCCGTCGATCTGGCGTCCACATTGCCGGCTATGAGACCGGCTACGGGTATTTCCCGACCAACGCTGACGTCGCCGTCGTATACGGCATAGTTAAGTCGCGCGATGAATGTTGGGTCCGCTGGAGCGCCGTCGACGAACGATGACATCGATCCCTGAAAATAGTGGCCACTGCCCCCCTCCTCGGCGTGTCCAGCGGATCCGGCGAGCGCCAATGCAGCAAAAATGATTATCCTCGTTTGAGTCACGGCTTGTACCAGATCGGTGAGGTCCAGGCGCGTTCCTGAATAGTCGCAGCAACATCTTCCAGTAACGGCAGACCGTTGCGGACAGCATCGTAAGTTGTCCAGCGTGGTGTTGGGATTTCCAGTACGCGCGCATAATAAAAAGCGTGCTGCTCAGGATCAAAATCACCGTCCGTCCAACTACCCTCCAGCACAGGGCTGCCAATGTCGTTCGTAAACATCGCGGTTTTCAGATTGACGGTGTTACCAACCGCCGGCAGATTGCCTGAAGCGTCCGCTTGCCTGTCGCCCGACCAGACTACATTAACGATTCGCTCGTCGACTGATCCATCGGCATTTGCCCAGCCCTTAATAATCTGGATTCGATCAAGATTCGCGCCCTCCGGATCCTTCATTGCGTATACGTTGAATGTCGGCGCCGCGCCGATGGCGCCCAGATCGCCACCCATAGGAACGCCTAATTCATAGGCTTTTTGCAGAAATTCCGGCGAATCTGCCGGGTTGGCAGGCAGATTGACGCCACCAAAGAATCTGACTTTTATCCGCGGTCCGCTGGTCGCAAAAGTCTCGCGACGCTTCATCGCATCCCATATCGCGGCTCGAGTGTTTTGCGTTGCCCACACCCCGGATAGCGAACCTATGCTTAGGTCCTTGCCATCGATCCAGCCGGCAACTTCACCGTTTCGGCGCACATCGACAGTGCCATCCTCCGGACCGTGGCCACCGATGAACGTGTCCTCTTCAACCGCTGATGGCAGTCCATTGTGGTTGTCCGTGCCACCGATTATTCCGTACTTGAAAGGGTTCACGCCCAGTTTCTGTTCGAATGCCAAGCCAATTTTCAGGCCTTCTCGAACGAAGTCTCGCTTGTGAAATGTTCGGCCGGAGTTTTTCTGAATTGAATCGGCGTTCTCAAAATCCGCAAACTCATCGGCGGCCCAGAACTTACGATGGACTTCAGAGTTACCTTTGATTTGCATCATTTCGATTAACGGTTCGAAGTGTTGACGAATCTGTGCGTATTCCAGGTCGATTGGATCACCGGCCGCATCCGTATCGGGAAACATCTTCTGCTTACTGGCATTCGAGTTATGCGGGATAGCAAGCGCCGTGCTGCCCAGCGTTTCCTGCTCGGCCATCCATGCCCAGAGCTGATCCTCCCGGGGTAACTCATAAGAACTCATCGGCAAATCAGGCACTTGTGCATCCCGATAAATAACATTGCGATGCAGATTCCCGCCCTCGGGTGCACCGCTCCATTCAAACCCGATCAGTGCCGTAAAAACACCGGGATCATTATGTGCCTCAGCGGAGTCAATCATCACTTTCCATGCCGAACGTGTGGTCTCCGGGCCTGCGAAGAAAGGTGGGTGCGACGGGTTATCACTGCGATTGTTGTTGACTACGTACTTGAGAAACCATTCCTGCCGCTCTTCATCATCAGTCATGGTCCTGAGTTTTTCGAGCAACTCCTGATCGTGTCCAGGGGCTCCTTCCACCATGGTCGAATACATTTCGCCGATATACTCAGCGTGATCGGACACCGCCACAAAATCCAGCGGCCTGCGCCTCGATTTTTCCTCGCCGTTTACAGTAACCGTCTCGCCTTTTGCATAACGATAAGCGCCATCATGATCCAGGCGGGTGCCACCGATATAGGCATCCAGCGAGAAAGATGTGTGCATGTGAGTCTCGCCGAAATACGCTTCGCGCAGTGGATTTGTTGCGGCGCTTTCGTTTCGTGTCGGAGTGGCCTCCGACTTTTCGATTGCCGCCGATACAACGGTATCTTTTTCACAAGCACTGAGCAGCATGGCACCAGTCACCACGACCGCAAGCGCTGGCAGGATAATTCCATTTGTCATTTCTTCACCTCAATTTATGTCGGCGTAATTTTGCAGCTAGCCTCATCTCGTGCAACTAACCTGTCGGTACAAGTAGCGTAAATGTGAAGACGAGCTTCCACTTAACCAGATCGTCGTCGCTTTTCAGGTTGTACTGCGGATTAATGGCCCAGCGAACCGGCTGTTTGCCAATTCGCGTCACCTTGCCAATCTGAAATCCGATTGGAATGTTTAGCCAGCGGCTGTTCTTCCAGTCGTAGCTGAACTGAAGATCTCCGGCGCTTAACGCCCAGCCGCCGCCAAGCTGGTAGGCAACAATTGGTTGCAGTTGACTGACCGCCGTATCGCCGCCGAAAACATTCTGGTTGAACAATCCAAGTTTCATCTTCTTTGAGTAGTTCCAAACGCCCCCGACTGCCGGCCCTATGACGAATGTGTCAGGTGCGGAATCGTTCGCCAGCGTTGCAACTGCGCCGACTCCCAGGCGTCCCCACTCCTTACCGAATATCACCAGGTCGAACAGACTGACGGAATCGATGCCGTCCCCACCTCGCCCGTCAACCTGGTAGGGCACTGTCATTCGCAAAATATTCGGTTTGCCAAATGCTTTGAACGGGATGACGGGCCGAAACGTCAGGTCAAATGCATCATCCGACTGCCCATTGCCCGGACCGTGGAATGCGCCGGTGTAGTCGCCGATGAAATTGAACGACATCAATGACGCCGTCGGGTCTGTCGCTGCAGCAGATAAGTCATCTACTCCATCGTCAGCGTGTGCAAGCAGCACCGAACAGAAAAAAACCATTACGACAATGCCCATCAGCAATCTGCCAACACCGGGCTGGGACTGGGACTCGTACATCATTAGTACCAAAACCAGGGGAAATTGGGTTTATTAGCTAATATCATCAATTCTGGCCGCAGGTGCGTACTTCCGCATGGATTCAATCGCGCTCAATACGCTTCTCTTACTGGTATACATAGTTGAACTCGCCAACGCATGACCATTTCCGGCTATCAGCGTGAATTGGTATTTTCCATCTCGCGTTTTTCTTATTTCGAAGCTGCCCATTCGTGCTAATTTTCCGAGTGCCAAATCTTATCTGCCGAGTGACTATCAGCTCGATACTAACAATTTGGATAAAGTCTAGTTCGTTGCAGTTCGGGGAGTTGTCAACAAGGTGACAGGTTGACCCTGTGGTCAGTCGGTTACACTAAGAGCCCGTGGATTGCGTTTCCCTGCGCAGTTTCAGCGGTTCGAGTATTCTGATCGAACGAAACGATGTCTCAATTAGTCCATCTGCTTCAAGATTTTGCAGAAATCGATTTACTGTTTGTCGAGAGACCCCGAGCATTCTTGCGAGATCGGATTGTGATAGCGCCACCTCGATAACATCGTCATCCACCCCGTCCAGACGCCACATCGCGACCAGGTCTGCCAATCGAATTCGAAGGTATTCATCTGGCGGCAGCGACACAGATGCTGCAAAATTTTCTATCAACATCGCCATGCGTTGTCCGATCATTTCGGCGAATGGTCTGATATACGATGGCTCATCAGCCACAATGCGATCAAATTTCGCTTGCGAGAGATAAAGAGTCCGGGTCTTTGTACGTGCGGTAAATGTAACCGCAGTCGGTCCACCAACAAGCACAGCTAACTCGCCGAACCAGAAACCGGGACCCCCTATGTGAAGCAGAAAGTCTTTGTTGTTACCGCCCAGTCTGGAAACAGAAATCTGCCCCTGAAGTATTGCTTGCAGGCCGCGGGCGGGCCGGCTTTCGTGACTGATTATTTCCTTTGCCGCATAGGTTCGAATTGCCGAGTATTCAATAATTTCGGATTGCAGCCCGCCCGGTAGAGCGCCAAACCACGCCCCGCCTCGCAAAAACGATAATATGTGCTGCTTGTCGGTAGTGTCTGGCATGCTTTTTCACAATGGGCAGGCGCAATTATTTTTCTTGCGGGACTGGGCAAGACTAATAGCAGGATTTTTCGATGTCCACGGTCATCGCACACTGACAATCAGCATTTCATGATCACACATCTGGCGCAGAATGACAGATCGGATCAACGTTGAGCGCCTGGGCAATTTCGACAGTTACCGCGATTCTGTTACCCTATGTATTGTTCGAACGCAGAACAAATCGTGTCGCTACGCGCATTTATAGTAACGTTGCCTAAGCAGCGCAGAAGAAAAAAGCAGCGCGCAATTTTTTGGAGCAACCGATTGCATTAACCGCCACATCTTTGCTGTTGCGGATCAATGATAGTGCAACGAAATTACTTCGTTTTTGGCATTCGAGTAAGAACTCCGATTCGAAAGAGTGTGATAAAAATAATAAGAGGAGAAACGAAATGGAAAGTGAACTCATGGGCTTGCTGGTTAGTCTTGGTAGTGGTGCGGTCGGCGGAAATATTGCCGGCGCGTTGATGAAAAACAAAAGTCTCGGACCTCTGTGGAACAGCGTACTCGGAATACTGGGTGGCGGTCTCGGCGGTCAACTGCTCGGCATGATTGGTCTGGGCGACGCCGGTGGCATACTGGCAAACGTAGCTGGCTCCGGCGTTGGCGGCGCAGCATTGCTGGCCATCGTCAGCCTGTTCAAAAAATAGGCCAAGACAAAGGCGGTTGTTCGCAGTTTATTCTGCGTGCAATTGCCATATGCCAATCGGAAATCCTTGTACGTCCTGCAACAATCAAATAAACGGCAAACCAATCGACAATAACACTACCCTATCAAGACTCCGCAACAATCGGAGAAACATTGCGTGGGTGTTTGTCGTGGTTATCTCCTACGCTTTGCTCGGTTTTTTTCTCGCGCCATGGCTGGTAGAGAAAAACATGATCGATTCGGTTCGCAATGCGTACGCTGCCGAGTTGCGCGTCGAGAAAGTTGAGGTCAATCCGTTTGTTCTAAGTCTACGCGTGAATGGTCTCGAGCTGGACGATCCCTCCGGCTCGCCCGTTGCGCGTGTTGATCAGTTTTTTGTGAATTTTCAACTCAGCTCGCTGTTTCGGTGGGCGTGGACATTTGATGAGTTTCGCGTCACGACTCCGGAACTGTTTATCGCACGGGACGACGCAGGCAATCTGAATCTCGCATTCCTGTTTGCGGGTCCGGAGGAGGAGACAGCAACTGCAATAGAAGAACCGGAACCCGCTATCACTCCTGTGCTCGTCTTCGATTTCGTCATCGAAAACTGTGCTATCAACTGGCACGATGAGGTCCCGATCGACACGGTCGAAACCCGTTTCGGGCCCATCGACATTAAGATTGAGGAACTTAACACGCTGGAGAACCGCTCCGGGCAGCAGGCTGTACTCATCACTACAGAGTCCACCGGTACCCTGAGCTGGGCCGGAAACTTGCAGCTAAACCCGTTTAAATCGGCGGCGCATGCGTCAATCAAGGGATCACACTTCCCGCTCACCTCAGCCTATATCCAATACCAGACTGGTTTCGACATTGTGGAGGGCAATGCCGATGTCGAGCTGGATTACAGCATTGACACATTGGCGGATGGCACCATCAGCGCTATCGTCGATAATTTCAATCTCGCGTTCAACGATGTGGTCGTACATACCTTTTCCGGCACGGACGCGGTCGATCAGGATCGGGAAGTGTTGCGGCTGCCGGAAATTCGCTTATCGGACGGTAAACTGCGATGGCCGGAGAAAAGTGTCTCGATCGCGGCGCTGACCATGGACGACACCCTGGTAAGCCTTTATCGGGATGAATCAGGCGCGCTGAACATTCTGCGGTCCCCGGCCGATCCGAATATTGACGACGCTGCAACTGACAAACCCGAGGACAGCGCGACCAATGACGATGCATGGCAGGTATCCCTGCAGAGTTTTGCGATTAATCATCTCGTACTGAATCTAGAGGACCACAGCGTAGAACCGTTCGCAGATATTGGCATCGCTGACTTCAATTTAGGCGTGAGCGATATAAACAATGAGCCTGGCGCACAGTTCCCGACAAACCTGGCGCTGCAGGCGCGTGCGGGCGGCACGCTGACAATGGAGGGTTCCGTTTCGATACTGCCGACGCTTGAACTGGACCTGGATATTGTCATCGACGCTATCAAACTGGCGGGCGGGCATCCGTACATCAAGCCGCTTGCTGATGTAAACCTGGATTCCGGTGCGCTCAATCTGAATGGGCACATTAATAGCTCAGAGGAAGAGCTGCTCTCATTCGCTGGCGACGTCGGTATCGTTGATTTCGAAATTACCGAGACCGACGAAGGTTCACGCCTCGGTAGTTGGCAGCGGATGGATGCCAGTAATGTGGCGTTGAGTCTGTCAAAACAGGAACTCGACATTTCCGAAATCGTGCTGGAACAACTTTATGGCGATATCGTAATTGCAGAGGACGGCTCCCTGAACCTTGGTCGGGTTGAGAAAGCTGGCGATGAGGAAATGCCGGGTGATGTGGATGAAACCGAGGACGCCGGGTCCGGCGAATCTCAACTGGCAGTAACCGTCGGACGCGTCGTATTGACAGAGGCAGCGGCAGACTTTGCCGACTTTTCACTACCGCTACCTTTCTCTGTACAAATCGAAAACATCAACGGCGACATGACGACGATCTCTACTCAAAGTAGTGAGCCGTCCACGGTGTCGTTGGAAGGAAAAGTTGATGATCACGGCTTCATGCGCGTGACAGGCAGCGTTACACCGCTGGATCCATCGGCCGACACCGACCTTACGGTTGTATTTCAGAATGTATTCGTACCGAAGTTCACCTCGTACACGATCCCGTTTGCGGGCCGGGAAATCGCGAGCGGCAGTCTGGATCTTAGCCTGGGATACCAGGTTACGGACAGCCAACTCGTTGGCGAAAACAAAATCGTCCTGCGTGACCTGGAACTGGGAGAGAAGGTACCGCATCCCGATGCACTGAGCCTGCCGTTGGGCCTGGCAGTTGCACTGTTAAAAGACTCTGAAGGAAAGATCGATATTGATCTGCCGGTTCGCGGCGATCTTAATGATCCCGAATTCAGTTACGGCCCGGTCGTCATCAAAGCGTTGGGAAATCTGATTGTTAAAATCGTGGCATCACCATTCGCCTTGCTCGGCAAACTTATTGGGGTGGAAGCAAGCGAGCTTGAGCACATTAACTTTATCGTCGGTCGAGCGGATCTGACGCCGCCGGAGCTGGAAAGAGCCGCAAAGATTGCAGAAGCACTGTCGCTCAGGCCGGCCCTCGTACTTGAGATCTCGGGTGTGGCAGATGCAGAGACCGATGGCCTGGCGCTCCGTACTGCACGGCTGGATGATAGGGTCGAGGAAGGGATTGCTGCATTGGCGGCAGCGCAAGACGATGGTGAGATGTACGCAGAACAACGCGCGGGCGTATTGGAGAACTTGTTTGCAGAGCAACAAGCAGAAGATGCGCTTGCGCTGCAAGAACTTCGTACTCAGTTCACTACTCAAACAGTAGTCGAAGATGGGGAAACCCCAGTAGCGGAATTCGACGAGCTGGCGTATACGAATGAAATACGTCGCCAACTGATTGGCCTGCAAGTCCTGCCCGACATGGCGCTCACCGAACTTGCAATGGCACGTGCTGAAAATACGCGCGTTGCAATAGTTGAAATTGACGAAAATTTACAAGACCGCATAAAGATTGGGGATGTCGTAAGTGTTGCGGAAGATCCTGACGATTTGATCAAAATGAAAGTGACTCTATCCACAGGAGACGTGGAGTAGGGCTGTATCGACAATCGCTGGATTCGACTAATCATGGCGGCGTAGTATTTTTACGGATAGGGGCATCGCCCGCTGGGCGGGCTCCTACAATTCTAAATAGCAACTGTAGGAGCCTGCCCAGCGGGCGATTGCGAGCCATTCAGGTCAACTTTGTGCCTCATCCAGAGGCCAATTTCGAGTTTATGGGACAGCAGCAATCCAACACCCTTTTTGTCTGTCTACCAGACGCTCCCAAGTGCGACCCGAATTGACTCTCCACTGACACCGCTCGACTCCTCGGACGCAAGGAAAGCGATCATCTCAGCTACTTCCTGAGGTGTCGCGACGCGACCCGGCGGATACAGTGCTGCGCGTTCTTCCCACACCTGATCAGCAGTAATGCCGCGTTCCGCTGCCTCGCTTTTTGCCGAGCGCTCGGCCATTTCGGTTCGCACCCATCCTGGCAGAACGGCGTTGGAGGTGATGCCGTGCGCGCCACCATCTTGTGCAACCGAGCGCATCAATCCCAGCAGCCCACTCTTGGAACTGTTGTATGCGCTTCCCGCGAACTCGGCGACTTCGCCTGCCGTCGAACTCGTGTAGACCACTCGCCCGTATTTGCGCTCGATCATTCCCGGTAACAACGCTCGTGAGAGATGGAATGGCCCATCCAGGTTAACCCGCATGGTCTCGCTCCAAACCGCTGGATCCTGCTCCCAGATTACCCGCTCGTGCGCCGAGCCGATGCCGTGGTTGCAGACGAAAATCTCAATCGGCCCGAAATGCGTTGCGGCTTCAGCAGCCGCAACGGCACAACCATCGGGTGTGCCAAGGTCCGCTACGACGTACTCAAGGCCCGATTCTGCCAACTCCTGCTCAGTGCGTGCGACTGCAACAACCCGGGCTCCGCGAGACGCCAGAAGTTCAGCAGTTGCACGGCCGATCCCCCGGCCCGCTCCTGTCACTAACGCGACGCGTCCTTCGACTCCAGCCATTCTCAAACTCCTGTCATTTGTAGTCAGCAACAGTATATAGAATCGCATTGCTGACCCCTGATAAAGCGATAACCGCAAATCGAGAGACGGTGTTCGACGTTTTCCACCGTGGCCGGCCATTGTCGATCGCGGCAGGATGCCGCTCCCACGTTACGACTGGCAGAATCGTAGGAGCGGCATCTTGCCGCGATTCTCGATCTTGCCCGCATTTATTAGTAACCAGGACAGCAGCGGATCCAACCTTTTCGTTCTACGGCGGTTGTGGCTAGTCCTTACACCATCCGGTGTCGATCCCTGTTAGAGTCCGTTCAGAGACCCGCATATTTTTTGGAGGAGCAACACGGTGAGCAAAGAACTAACTGATCTTGAAAAAACTGTCCAGCAGACAAAGAAACAATTCCTGTCGACTGCAAAGCGCGCCACGAAGGAACTGGACCGGCAGCGTAAGCGCCTCAGGAAAGAGATCGCGCAAGCCAATACGCGTGCCAAACGGACCGGGCTTCAACTACAAAAGAAGACCGAGCGGTTGGCGAACACAACCGCAACCAAGGCCAAGCGTGAGCTCGCAAAGCAGATCGGCAATCTCGACAAAATGGCAGCAGGCGCCAAGGACGATGTCAGGCAGCTGCGCAAGGACCTTGCGCCCGTGATGGACGACCTGACTAATGCCCGCGATCATCTTGCGCACGCGCTGAAGATTGATCGGGCGCTGGCGAGTATCCGGCGGGAATTGTCGAAGAAAACGAAACCGAAGAAAAAGGCTGGCAAAAAGAAAGTCGCAAAGAAAAAAGTCGCAAAAAAGAAGGTCGCAAAAAAGAAAACTGCCAAGAAACCTGTAGCCAGAAAAACACCGGCGAAGAAGAAAGCTACAAAGAAAAAGGTCGCCAGGAAAAAAGCGTCCGCTAAGTAGGCGGACTTAGATGTCCGCCAAGGGTTAGCGGTAATACCCAGAAATGTATACCAGCAGTTCCAAATGATGTTCGAATATCGTCGATGAATACATCAACATCGTCGGCTCGAATCTGAATCTGGAATTGCTGGCGGCGTTGCCGGCCGCTAACCTGTTCAGCCGGGCTCAGGCCAGCGTGACTGGTGCTGTGTCCGTAGACCGGAAAACTCGTAAAGCCGGTGCTGTCTTCCCTTGCCAACAGCCAATCTACCATTGGTTCCTCAAGATCCGGCGGGGCGTTCAGCGTGATTAGCGCTTCAGTGTGCTTTGATTCTGTCATGCTACGGATTCTCCAGCGCCAAACCGACGGTACAGTATTGGCAAGATGAACAGCGTCAACAAAGTCGCTGTAATGAGCCCGCCGATGACAACAATTGCAAGTGGACGCTGGATTTCGGAACCAGGCCCGGATGCGAACAGCAATGGCACGAGCCCAAACGCTGCGATACTTGCTGTCATCAGCACCGGCCGCAGGCGGCGTTTCGCCCCCTGAATAACCAGCTCAGACATAGACATCCCGCGTGCTTTCAGCTGGTTAAAATAGGAGACCATCACAACGCCGTTTAATACGGCGATGCCGAGTAACGCGATAAAGCCCACGGAAGCCGGCACCGACAGGTACTCACCGGTCAGCCATAGTGCGAAGACGCCGCCGATTAAGGCGAATGGAATATTTGTCAGGACCAGTAATGCCTGCCGTACCGAACCGAATGTGGAGAAAAGCAGCAGGAATATCAGCCCGATAGATACAGGTACCACGAGTGCTAACCGCGCAGCGGCTCGCTGCTGATTTTCAAACTGACCGCCCCACTCAACGTAATAGCCGGCCGGCAAGTCAATAGCGGATGTAACAGCATTCCTCGCTTCTTCGACAAAACCTACCAGGTCACGGCCGGCAACATTGGTTCTTACCACTGTATATCGCTGGCCACGCTCGCGCCCGACAGACACGACGCCCTCCACATGTCGAATCTCCGCGAGACTCCCGAGCGGAACACTGATACCACCTTCCAGTGCAATCGGCATGGTCGAAAACGTCGCCGGTGATGCCCCGACCGAAGCATCCGCCCGCATCAGCAGTGGTGTTCGTCGCGATCCCTCTTGCACAATTCCCAGTGGCAGACCCTCCAGTTGTGCACGAAGTATTCGTTGAATACTCAGGACATCCATCCCCAGGCGACCGGCCGCGAGCCGGTCGATATCGAGTTCGTAGTACTGAACCCCTTCGTTCTGACTGGCGAACACATCCTCACTACCAGGAACTGTGCGAAGAACTTCCGCGATCTCCCCGGCATACTGGTTCAGCGAATCAAGTTCCGGGCCGAACAGCTTCACCGCCACATCGCCGCGCACACCTGTGAGCATCTCCGATACACGCATTTCGATCGGTTGTGTAAAGCCGTAAGCAATACCCGGGAATTTTTCCAGGACAACGCGGATGGCCTCTATGAGTTCTTCCTTGCTATGCATGCGCCACTCGGACTTCGGGCGCAGCACCATGAAAATGTCAGTCTCGTTCAGGCCCATCGGGTCCATACCGATCTCATCGGAACCGACACGCGCCACGATACGGTCAATCTCAGGAACTTGCGCAAGAATTGCTTTCTGCACACGTAAATCCATTTCAACCGACTGGTCCAGCGTAATCGAGGGCAGTTTCTCGAGCTGTACGATAATGTCTCCCTCATCCATCGTTGGCATAAAGCTCTTACCAATCAGCAAATAGACGCCAGCGGTCACGACGAGACTCGCGAGCGCACCAATGGCCATCCACTTTGTGTGGTCGAGGCACCAGCGCAGTGCCGGTATGTACAGTGCTTGCAGCTTGCGGGGTAACCATGGCTCTTCATGTGAAACACGCGTCAGGAGATATGAAGAAAGCACCGGGATCATTGTTAATGACAACAACAACGAGGCTGCTAAAGCAAAGACAATCGTCAGCGCGACTGGAGTAAATAGCTTTCCCTCCAATCCCTGCAACGTCAGGAGGGGAAAGAATACGATAATAATAATGCCGATACCGGATGCGACGGGTACGGATACCTCACGTACGGCTCTGTAAATAATATGCAAACGGGGCAAGCGTTTATCTTTTTGCCAGTCGCTGAGATGTGTTGTGATATTTTCGACGATCACGACCGCGGCGTCGACCAACATTCCGATCGCGATTGCCAACCCGCCCAGGCTCATCAGGTTTGCCGACATGCCAAACTGGCGCATCAGGATAAAAGTCGCAAGCGCAGCCAATGGCAGGACCATGGCAACTGCAAGGGAGGCACGCAGATCGCCGAGAAACAGCACCAACAAAATGACCACCAGTATGGTCGCTTCGGCCAGCGCTTTTGCCACTGTACTAACGGCACGATTCACGAGATCACCGCGATCATAAAAGACATCGATCGTCACGCCCTGTGGTAATGCGGTCGCGATATCGTCCAGTTTCTGCCGCACACCGGCAACGACATCACGCGCATTCGCGCCGCGAAGCCCCAGTACCAGCCCTTCAACCGCTTCACCTTCACCGTCCTGAGTTACGGCGCCATAGCGTGTAATGGAGCCAAATTTGACTGTGGCAACATCACTCACTCTGATGGGCGTACCATTCTCGACTCTGACAACAATCTGGCGTACATCATCGAGTGTCTTAATCCGACCCTCGGACCGAACCAGCAACGCTTCTTCACCCTCGCTCATTCGACCGGCACCGTCGTTGCGATTATTGGCTGCCAGCGCTTCACCCAACAGCAAGGGATTGACGCCGCGTGCCGCCATGCGATATGGGTCCGGCATTACTTCAAAGCTGCGGACATATCCGCCAAGTGAGTTGACATCTGCCACACCGGGCACGGTGCGCAACGCCGGTCGTATTACCCAATCCAAAATAGTGCGTCGCTCGGTGAGGCTGATGTCGCCCTCCACGGTGAACATGAACATTTCACCAAGCGGAGTCGTCATCGGTGCAATACCGCCTTCAATGTCTGCCGGCAGATTATCCCAGGCTGCGTTCAATCGTTCGGCAACCTGCTGGCGGGCCCAGTAGATGTCGGTGCCCTCGGCGAAATCGACGGTTATGTCGGACAGCGCATATTTGGCAATCGAGCGCAGCATCACTTGCCGTGGAATTCCCAGCAACTCCAGTTCGATCGGTGCTGTAATCTGGTTTTCCACCTCTTCCGGCGTCATGCCAGGCGCCTTCACGATGATCTTCACTTGCGTCGGCGACACGTCCGGGAATGCGTCAATCGGTATTTGCGTAAACGCGTAGTAACCGAAACCGGCGAGCAATACTGTCGCCAGCATGATCAGCACTCGCTGCGTTAACGCGAACTGAATTAATTTCGACATCATTAGCCCGGATCACTCTGCGAGGACCACAGCGCCTTCAGGGTTGAGACACCACGGACAGCGATTCTGGTATCAGCATTGATGTCGGCGCTTAGGTATACATTGTCAGAATCGGCGTTGACGACGAGCACTTCACAAGTATCGAAGCCGCTCGATGTGCGAATGAATACATAGTGTCTCTCATCCCGCCTTGCAACTGCCGCTGCAGGAACTACCCACAGAGGCGTGGCCGACGATCCGCTGTTATCTGCAACGATTTTAACGGAGACAAACTCGCCCGGACTAAGGCCGTGCCCTGTTTCGCTCAATATCGCTCGCACAGTAATCGCTTGTGTCGCCGGGTCGATCGATTTGGCAATACTTGTCACTCGTGCAGGCGAGTCGAGCGCATAACCTGCAATCGCTACATTCATCCCTGGCCTGACCGCGGCAAGCTTCTCGCGGGGGACCGCTATTTCAAGCCATAGCACGGATAAGTCAGCTATCCGGTAGACCGGAGACATTCTGTCCACTCGCTCGCCAGCGAGCGCCATTCGATCGAGAACGACGCCGTCAATTGGTGCACGGATGGTTAGCGTTTGTAAAAGATGCTGCTCTGATTCAAGGTCACGAATTTCGCTATCCGTCAGCCCGGCGAATTTAAGCAACTGCCGATGCTCTTTGATTCCGGTAGTCGCGATCCTGGCGCGAGTCATTGTTTCCTGCAAACGCCGTCCGGAGATGATGCCCTCATCATGCAGTTGCTGATCCCGGGCGTAGTCGTTTTGTGCCAGGAGATTGGTATTGAGCGCATCGAGAAACTCACGTTGCAGGGCGAGAAACTCGGGGCCCTGCAGGTCTGCAATTGCCTGACCCTGTGAAACCTCGTCACCAATGGCCACATAGAGGCGCACCAGCAGCCCGGCTTGTGGTGCACTGACGAAAACGTCACCCATGGGCGGAATCGCGACATGTGCCGTCGCCTCGATGGCGGTTGTCGACTGTGCTTCTTGCGGTGTTGCCAGTTCGATACCGAGATTCCTGACCTCATCCGCTGTAACAGCGATGTCGTCCGCAACCGCTACACGAATGAACAGTGTTAGCAGCGTGCCGATAATCAGGGAGTTTTTTCGATTCATGGAAGAATTCCTACAGCTTGGTTATAGAAGGCAGCCTGCCGTTTTTCGTCTATCATCAGTCGCGTCACCTGGCGTTTGGCCTCGAGCGCGGTAGCCTGCAATTTCAAGAGATCAAAGAGATCCAGTTCGCCTTTTTCATAGGCGCTGAGCCCCATTACCTGGTGTCGGTCGACCAGCTTCATGCGCTCCGTCGTGGTTACCATGTTTTCCCGGACCACGTTGAGACTGTGTGCTGCTTCGTGTAACGCCATGGTCAATGCACGCACTTGTTCGGCCTGAGCGGCACGCGCTCTTGCTGCCGCTCTTGACGCGACACTGATTTCGGTCCGCCGACTGGAGGAGCCACCGAATGGGATGTTCAGGGTGACGCCGATACTGTCGTCGTAAAAATCTCCAGGTGCCGGGCTTTCTCTGCGAGCGCCTACCAGCAGACTTGTACCGGTCGCTGCAGTCTCCTCTGCTACGACCAGGCCGGCCTCGGCACGCCGGACTTCTGCGTTGGCAAACGCCAGGGCCGGATGATCAACTTCAACATCGTGGAGTGCACTAATCATTTCTCCTGAAAATGGAGGACGCCGTTCCATACCGGTGACACTTCGATAGACTCGTTCCGCGTCAAGTAGCGTCGCACTAACTTCAATGAGTTTCGTTTGTGCCTCGAGATAAAAAGACTCGGCATGCAATACATCGATCATGGCGACATCACCGAGTTCATGACGTCGCTTGACCGATGTGCTCAGACGCTGTGCAGTTTCCAGCGCTTGTTCTGCCAGCTCGTGGTCGTTCTCAGCCAGTGCTATGTTCCACAAGGCGCTTCGCAAGAGGCCGGCAACCTCCCAACGCACTGCCATTTCGGCAGCGGCGGACTCCAGTGACATTGTCTCGCCCAGCATTTGTACGGCACTACGCCCACCCCAACTCCAGAGTGGCAGCACTACCCCGGCCTCGTATTCATACAAGCCGTTATCCGACCCCCAACGGTCACTTTGATAGCGCAGCAAGAGAGACGGCCGGTCGGCAAGCCAGCTGCTGCCACGATCTGCCCAGGCATCTGCCTGCTCAGTTCGGGCCAGAATCTCTGCGGTTGTTGGATAGCGTGCGTAAGCAACATCAATCGCTGCTGACAGAGTGAGTGCGTCATCAACCGGAAGTGCTGCATGTTCATGACTGGGCAATGTCGCTGCTGAAGCTGACACGACCGCCAGCAACATGCTCAAGACAATAGCGTGCCGCACCCGGCGACGATTTTGGGATCGCGAAAGCGTCATTCGTGGGCCTTCTTTTGGCCCGTCAACATCGCCTTAACGAGGAATTCCTTGTGCGCGCGACCGGACAACAACACGCCAGCGATATGCATGACGACCAGTAGCAACATCAGATTGGCCAGGACCTCATGAGCTTCTTCCCAGAGGTCCTCGCTGTCAGCAAATGCGGAGACCCACGCTACCAATGGCCCCGCGCCCTCCTCCATGCCATACAGTACAACCCCCGAAAAGACGGTACCAAACAGCACTATCAACAGCAGCAGGATCATTATTCCGCCAGCCGGATTGTGGCCGATGTAGCGCTTACTCTGGTTTCGGACGAGGCTAAGCACATATCTGAAAGCGGCCGCCGGCGAACGAACGAAATTCGAAAATTTGGCGTGGCGGCTGCCAATGAATCCCCAGACAAGGCGAAAGCAAACAACAGCGCCGATGACGTAGCCTGCCCAAACGTGCAGCGTCAGGAAGTCGTCTTCCGTGAAGTACGCTGTGAAAAATGCGATCACCAGGGTCCAGTGCCCGATTCGAATAACGAGATCCCAGACCTTTATGTTGTTTTCAGAATTACTCACGTGAACTCTCAAGTGCCCTTCGATATGTGGCAGTCTTAGGCTCAATTGATCCTGATACAATCCGCCATATGACCTACGTTGCTGTGTTTCACGAGGATGGCTCCATCTATGTCAAATGACGTACGTAATAACCGCCCGACACTGACGGCAATCGCCCTGTTTGCTGTGGTCGTTGTGCTGATCGGCTGGGACCTGTTCGTGGACTACGGTGAAGGCGTCAGCGTGTGGCACCTGGTATTCGAATTTGCAATATTCCTGGTTGCCCTCAGCGGCATGGTGCTGATGTGGTGGCAACTAGACCGGACCCGATCTGATCTTGTCGAGGCGCTGGTCGAGGCAGAGCAGTGGAAAAAGGAAAGCAATGAGCTTATTCAGGGCCTTGGCGTAGCTATAGAGCGACAATTTGAACGCTGGCGACTCACCAACGCCGAAGCAGAGGTAGGGCTGTTCCTGCTAAAAGGTCTCAGCCACAAGGAAATCGCAGATTTTCGCCAAACCAGCGAACGCACTGTGCGGGAACAATCCCGTGCGCTTTATCGGAAATCCGGCCTTTCCGGAAGATCTTCGTTATCCGCGTTTTTTCTGGAGGATCTGCTACTGCCGCATACCGCCATTGATGTGCTGGATTCCGCTTAAAGCAGCACGTGCGGGCAGGGAATTACGGCCTGCGTCACGAAAGCGACAGCAAATACTCAGGTGGCAGTCCATAAACAACCGACTCATCATTGACCGGGCAATGAAACGCCAGCAGATACGCCGTTAATTGCAAATCCACCCCATCTTCCTCCCCGGTGCCATATAAACGATCACCAAGAACAGGATGGCCCAACTCTGCCAGATGACGACGGATTTGGTGCTTACGTCCGGTCTCAATACAAACATCTACCAGTGAGCGTCCGCCATCTGCACTGACTTGTCGTAACGAAAATTCGCTGACTGCTTCTTTCTCATCGACCGGATTTTCTATGCGCAGCGGATTGGGCTGCGCGGAAAAGTCGCCCGCCACCAGCGCCAGGTAGCGTTTCTCCACCGCACGCCTGGCGAATAGTTCCGCTAACGCGGCTGCCACGCTCCTGGTGTGCGCTATTAAAATCAGTCCATTGGCGGCCCGGTCGAGACGATGAACCGTGAAGGCCGGGCGCTCCGGTTGCAGATGCCCCTCGGCCCAACGCACGACTGTGCAGTGATCACCCCACTTCGAACCCTGCGATCGCAATCCATAGGGTTTTCGCCACACAGAATAAGCACCGACGTCCGCAATCAGCGTCGGCTCAGCAGGAATCTCCGCCAGAATTTTCTTATCGTAGTAGAGGTGTACTTCGTCACCGATTCGCAACTTGCGTTTTACGCGACGCAGTCGCTGGGTGTTGCTACCTCGAGTCACCCAGACAGCACCGTGGGACATCGCCCGTTTAACTCGCTGCTTTGAAAGTCCGCTCGCCCGGTGCAACAAATCAAGCGCACTATCTTCCTGAGATTCGATCAACAGGTGTGTTTCGATGTGGTCTGTGGATTCGCTCATGCTATATACAGGGAGTCAGTGACTAACTTCAAAACGTCAAGCGGAACACGGCTCCGCCACCTTTGTTATCAGATACCCTGACGAAACCGCCGTGGGCGATCATGACTTGTCGTGCAAGTGCCAGGCCGACACCGGAGCCGCTTTCCCGCGTCGTAAAAAACGGCACGAAGATCTTCTTCGCATTTTCCGCGGACACACCATGGCCATTATCGCTGACCTCAACAATGATATTGCCGCGCCTGTTCAATCCTGCAGTCAAGCGGATCTCGGGGGCGTCCTGGTCGCGAGTTGCCTGGCGTGCATTGCGTAGCAGATTCAGAAGTACCGGTTCGATTAGATCGCGATCTGCGTAAAAATCGAGTCCCGGGGGCGTAACGTCAGAGCTGAGGGAAATCTCTTGATCCGCCGGGCACTCGGCCAGCGCGAGTTTTGTCACATCATCGAAAAGATCCCGGATCTGTACGCGCTTTTTCTCCGCTGGCGCCAATCTTGAGATCTGCCGGTAACTGTCCACAAACTGGGTAAGGCTGTCAGACCGACGCGCCACTATCGAGATCGCCGCGCGCAGGTCGTCCAGTTCTTCGTTGATAGATTCACCTGCGCGAACCTTTTCAATCACGACGTCGACCACGTCAGATGCCGATGCCGCCAGAGACGTTACAGGAGCGATCGAGTTTATGATCTCGTGGGTTAACACACTCACCAGGTCCTGCCACGCTTCTGCCTGAATGGCATCCAATTCCGACTGAATGTCCTGCAAGGAAATCATTCGTTGGCTATTTCCACCGATTACGATTTCCGTTGCAGCTAACGTCAGCTGGTACTCGACGCCGTCAACGGTAAACTCCACCAACTCACGTACAGCCGGAACCGCGCTTTCAACGGCGTCAGCGAATGGCACACCAAATTGTCGCAGGTCCCGCAAGCGTGTGATCTGTGCAGCTCCGAACAAACGTCGCGCAGCATTGTTCTGCAGCGTGATTGAATGATCTGAATGCAGGGTCAGGAGGGGAACCGGGATGTGTTCGACGAGCGCCTTTAACCTTCTGACCTCCGCCTCGTGGCCGACACTCGCCTCTCTGAGCTGATTAACGGTTTTTGTGAACTCTTCGCCCAGCTCTTCGAAACCGGAACCGAAATTCTTGTACAGGAAACGTTGCGAAAAATCGGCGTTGCGCACGGCCTCGAGAAACCGCCTTACCTCACGATTCGTGCGGTTGACATAGCGCCAGAGCTCGGCAACCAGAATAAGGAAAATAACAATTGCGATGGCTGTGCCAACCCAATAGCCACCTTGCTGCGCCAGCCAAATAATAGCCAACATCGCAGCGCCAACCAGGAAAAGCCGCCCGGCGAGACCGACAGTGAAATGCCTAAATGCCATACTTTTCCATACGCCGGTACAAAGATGTTCGTGTCAGGCCCAGTTCGTTGGCTGCCTTCGAGATGTTGAATCCATGCTTTAGAAGCGCTTTGCTGACAGCGTCTTTTTCCAACTCATCAAGGTTGAATGTTGTGGAGGCAGCGCCCTCAACGGCGACCTGGCCAAAATTATCGAGTTGCAGGTCCGCAGGCTTGAGCTCGTCACCCTTTGCGAGGATGAGCGCACGTTCAACTGAATGCCGCAGAGATCGCACATTGCCCGGCCAGCCATACGAGACCAGCGCCTTCTCGGCGGCTGCCGAAAACTTTCTCTCTGGCTTATCGTACTTACGCGCGAAAATTGTAGCGTAGTGCCTGGCAATAGGCATGATGTCTCCGCGTCGATCACGCAGCGGAGGAACGGTGACCTCAACTGTGTTGAGCCTGTACAACAAGTCCTGGCGAAAGTACGACTGATTGCGAAGTTTGTTTGGTGAAATATTTGTTGCGGTAACAATCCGTACGTCGATTGCCTGCGATTTGTTGGACCCGACCGGCGTCACTTCACGCTGTTCAATAACGCTGAGCAACTTGGCCTGTAGTTGCAAAGGCACGTTACCTATTTCATCCAGAAACAGGGTTCCACCGTCGGCTGCCTGGAACCGGCCCAGCCTGTCGTCGTCAGCGCCTGTAAACGCGCCTTTAACGTGACCAAATAATTCGGACTCAAAAAGAGTTTCGGCAATTGAGCCCATGTCGACCGGCAGGAACACGCGATCTGCTCGCGACGAGCGACGGTGTAGCTCGCGGGCGATCAGTTCCTTGCCGGTACCGTTTTCACCCAGGATAAGAACGTTGGCGTCGGTCGGTGCAGCAAGGTCAATTATCGACAGTACCTCGTTAATTTGTGTCGAGTCGCCGATGATGGCGCTGCCCCGGGCGGCGACTTCGGACAGTGCCTGGTTTGATCGCTTCAGTGACGCTGCTTCAACACGGCTCTTGTGTAGCTCTACCGCGGTCGACACGGTTGCCACGACCTTCTCGTTTTGCCACGGCTTGTTGATGAAATCAGTCGCACCCAATTTCATCGCATCGACCGCTGTGTTGACGCTTCCGTGTGCCGTAATCATGATGACGACAACCTGCGGCTCAATATCGAGAATCTGCTGCAGCCACTTTAGGCCTTGTTCTCCACTTGACTCGCCGGGGCCAAAATTCATGTCCAGCAGCACAACATCAAAGTCATGCCGTGCCATGAGGTCCGGAATCCGGTCCGGCTTCCGGCAAGTGATCACCTCGGCAAACTGCCGACGCAGCAGAATCCGCCCCGCTGTCAGGATGTCGTCTTCATCATCGACGATCAGGATATTGCCGGTTCTAGTCATATCGTCACAAAGGGTATACGAAACCGGGCACTAATTGCCCGTTATCGTACACTTTTGACGTTGGGGAAATACAAACGCCTCATATTTCAATAACTTATGATTTGGCATGGAGCTTGCTATATACAAGGTACGGCCCGCGCAAACCGGGCGAATAAGGCAGAGAGACGAAGTGAGTGAAATCAGGAATATCGCAGATAGCCAGCAACCGCAGGGAATGGGCAAGTCTGGCGTGGCTATGGATCGAAAGGTTGAGCGTAAGACGCCAATTCACCGCAAACTGGCCGTTGGGGCCGGCGTTGTGGCCGTTCTCCTGTTTGCCTGGTGGATCTTCGACACGATTTCCGGTGGTCGCTCCCTTAGCGTCAATTCGCAACGCATCATTGTGTCCGATGTGACGGTTGGTACGTTCGAGGATTTTGTGCCACTGCGCGGCAGACTCGTACCAAAGCGCACGGTATTCCTCGATGCCATAGAGGGTGGTCGGGTCGAGCGTATTCTTGCTGAAGATGGGGCGCTGGTCGAAGCCGGCGATCCGATCGTCGAGCTCTCGAATACAAATTTACAACTTGAAGTTCTCGGCCGTGATGCTGCGGTAACCGAGCAGCTAAATAACATGCGCACGATCGAACTTCAGCTCGAACAAAATCGCTTGTCACATCGCAGCAACCTCGTCGAGATCGATTATCAGATAAAGCGACTGACGCGCAAGATCGATCGACAAAAAGACCTGGTGTCTAAGGACCTTGTTTCCCAGTCATCTATTGATGAAATGCAGGACGAGCTCGAGTATTACGTGGAGCGTCGCGCAGTCACGCTTGACAGCCAAAGTACAGATGCACGTATGCAAGAGCAGCAGCTTCTGCAATTACGCGCTGCCGGCGAACAACTCGAGGCAAGCCTCGCACTCGCTCGCGACAATCTCGACGACCTGAATGTCAGGGCACCCGTCGCCGGCAAGCTCTCCGGTTTCAATGTCGAATTGGGACAGTCAATCGAGCGTGGCGGAAGGCTAGGCCAGGTCGATGACCCGGACGCTTACAAACTCAACGTTCGCATCGACGAATTCTACCTTGGACGTGTCGATCTGCAACAGCAAGCCATGGCCGAACACAATGATCGCGACCTTGAACTGGAGATTTCGAAAATTTACCCACAGGTTAATGAGGGTCAATTCGAAGTCGACATGATCTTTAACAGCGAGCCACTCGGCCTGCGTCGCGGTCAGACATTGCAGTTGCGGCTGACGCTTGGCGACAACACGGACGCCGTGCTCGTACCCAACGGCACTTTTTACCAGGAGACCGGCGGCAACTGGATTTTCGTCGTGTCACCCGATGGCAGCGAGGCTGTCAGGCGAACTGTTCGCCTCGGTCGCAGAAACACAAATTTCATTGAGGTGCTCGAAGGGCTGGAACCCGGCGAGCAGGTCATAACATCACCTTACACAAGCTTTGTCGAAATGGATCGCCTAAGCCTGAACGCTGACTAAAGCAGACATTATCTATCCTTCGCAGGGGAACCACCACATGTTGAAGTTGCATGATTTATACAAGGTATACAGCACGGACGAAATCGAGACGGTAGCGTTAAACGGCGTCAATCTCGAAGTAGAGCAAGGCGACTTTATTGCCATAATGGGTCCGTCCGGCTGCGGAAAGTCAACGTTGTTAAACATTGTCGGCTTACTCGACAACCCGTCAAGCGGCGACTATTTCGTCTTCGATGAAAACGTTGCGGGCTATTCGGAAAAACAACGCAGTGCTATCCGTAAGAAGAATATCGGTTTCATCTTTCAGAACTTCAACCTGATCGAGGAATTGACAGTTGCGGAAAATATCGAGCTGGCACTTCTGTATCACAACACGCCCTCGGCCGGACGCAAAAAGCGCGTAGCAGAAGTCATGGACCGCATGGGCATCGCGCATCGCGCAAACCACATGCCCGGCCAATTATCCGGCGGTCAGCAGCAACGCGCCGCCGTCGCTCGAGCTGTGGTTGGTGACCAACCACTGATCCTCGCGGATGAGCCGACCGGCAATCTCGACTCGGCACATGGCCAGGAAGTAATGGAACTGCTGCAATCCCTAAATCGTGAAGGAACAACGATTGTCATGGTTACGCATTCATCAGCACACGCCGACTATGCACACCGCACTGTCAACCTTTTCGACGGGCACGTCGTCACCGACGCTACACGCGCGGCCTGAGCCGTATCCGGGGAATCAAATGTTCTGGAATTACATCAAGATCGCGATCCGCAACCTGCGTAAGCACAAGGGTTTTGCCGCAATCAACATTGTTGGCCTCGCTATTGGCCTGACCATCTACATATTCGGCGGTCTACTCATTCAGTATGAAGAGACGCACGACGTGTTTTTTGAGAACTCGTCGAATATTTACACAATTGGCTCAATCGCCTCACCAACACTGAATGTCGGTGTCGACTCCATGAATTCGACGTTTTCCGCTGTTGGTCCTTTGATCGACGCCGAAATTCCCGATGTCGAAATGACCGCAAGAACAATCGGGTCTGAGTATTTGCTCACTATTGGATCAGAGGGCTTCTATCAGTCAATGCTTTTTGTTGATTCCGCGATCCTGCAGATATTCGACTTCGACTACATACATGGCGATAAAACAGCGCTCGACAGTCCAAACGGCATCCTGATGTCCGAGTCCGCCGCGATCAAGTACTTCGGTACGACGGACGTTATGGGTGAAGTGGTTACTCTCGACAACGAATTCGAGTTCTTCGTATCAGCTGTAATCCGGGACGTACCTGCGAACTCGCATTTCAGTTCTTTGCCTGTTGTTGAATCAGCTTTCGACGTCGTAGCCCCCCTGGCGGCACTTGGTACCATACGCGATTATGACGTTGCCGGAGACTGGAATAATCTGTCTCTCGGCAACATGACCTATGCGCTATTGCCGGATAGTCTGGGCCAAACCTGGCTTGAATCTCAGCTCTCCGGCGTCTTTGAACGCCATATTCCGGATGAAACCAGGGACGTCATTACCTCGCTAACGGCGACGCCACTGCAGCATGCAAACCTCTCCATATGGGACAGCTTTGGTCTGCCAATAGTGAGCATTATCAAGTTACTCAGCTTTCTTGTGCTGCTGGTCGCGTGCGTCAACTACACGAATCTCGCCACTGCGCAATCGCTTGGGCGTAGTCGTGAAGTAGGCATGAGAAAAACGATGGGAGCGGAACAAGGACAACTGCTCACGCAGTTTCTGATCGAGAGCATGGTCATTGCGACGATCGCCATGGTCATCACACTGGCTGCTCTGGAGGTTATTGTTCCGTTGTTCAATACGGCAACGGGAAAGATCATGGCGCTGAATTATCTGCACACGTTGCCATGGCTCATCGGCACAACGCTGTTCGTCGGGCTGCTTGCCGGCTTATACCCGGCGTGGTTGATTACACGCACGAATCCCATTGACGCACTACGGGATATCGCGAGGAAGGGTGGCAAGGGATCATTGATACGCTCAATCATGATTGGCTGCCAGTTTGCGATATCGGCATTCATGTTGGCGCTGGTTGCGATTGTCTATATGCAAAACGAGCTGGTGAAAGAGAGCAGCTACATATTTCCACGCTCCGAGATTTACACAATCGGCAGACTGAACGTCGACGTTATCAGGGAGAGACTCGACACATTGCGGGTTGAACTTGAAGCCCTGCCCAACGTCGACAGTGTCTCTTATTCATCGCAAGTTCCTTACGAGCAAAACAACTCGTCACGACTGGTAACAAATCAGCAGGGAGACGAGGCCGGTGAATTTCCGATTCAGATCCTGCGCATGACGCCGGAGTTCCTTGCTACTTATGATATTCCGTTATTGGCAGGACGAAATCTGAGCCGGGATATCGCGAACGACACTATCACTGACGAGCGAGAGTCTCTGAACGTGCTGGTGAATGAGATGGCGCTCGACAAGCTTGGTATTGCGAATCCAGCGGATGCCATAAATCACCGCTTCTATAACCTTGATGAAGAAGAAGCATTGCGCGATCACATTATTGTCGGAGTAGTCCCTACGCAAAATATCGTTGGCCTGTTCAATCCGGAAAAGCCGTGGGTGTATTACATGTCCCCTGAAAGTATGCGCATGGGGTCTGTTCGCATTACGGGCGGCAGCATTCTTGCCACTATTGAATCCATCGAAGATGTCTGGGACGAAGTGATTCCTGAATATCCGATCCAGGGAAAATTCCTGGATGAGACATTCGACGATGTATTCGCCTTGCTCAGGTATATGAATATGTCGTTGGCCGGATTTGCTGGCGTTGCTTTGTCGCTGGCGTTGATCGGCCTGTTCGGCCTTGCTGCTTTCATGGCGGGTCAGCGCACCAAGGAGATTGGCATCCGCAAGGTACTCGGCGCCAATACGCTGCAGATCGCACGCCTTTTGGTCTGGCAGTTTTCGAAGCCGGTGATGTGGGCGCTGGCTGTCGCCCTTCCGGCCGCGTTCCTTGCTTCAAAGATGTATCTCGACTTCTTCGCCGACCGGATCCAGGCGCCGATACCGATTCTATTGGCAGCAGGCGCAATAGCCGTATTGCTCGCGTGGGGCACCGTTGCCGCGCACGCAATCCGGATCGCACGCTCGAATCCGGTTCTGGCATTACGATACGAGTAAATCCAGGCAAGAAAGGGTCTGGACCGCTGCTGCCCCGCCTATTGGTGACTTTGTACGGCCTCCAGAGATAAGCGAACGTTTTCCATCGGAGAAACGCCGCCAATCGTCTCGGAAATTTTGCCATTCGACGTTACGATGAACGTCGTGCGTTCGGCGAAGCCGTGGCCGATTTCGACGCCACGGGTATCTGTGGCGCCCTCACGTGCGTCTCGTACGTCGAGGCCGAATGACCTCGCAATTTCTCCAGATTCGTCTGACGCTACAGCAAGATTGCCGGCACAGTACTCCGGATCAGCAGAGAAATCGTTAAGTCGATCAATGTTGTCCAGCGAGACGCCAATAACACTCGCCCCCGCTGCTTTGAAATGTTCCATTTTCACCGAAAATTCGTGTGCCTGAATATTGCAACCCTGAGTATAGGCCGAAGGGTAGAAATAGACGACGACGGTGCCATCAGCAAGCGCTTCGTTGAGCGAGTAATCGAAAGGCTCACCAGCGAGTGACGCTCTGGCTTCAAAAGCGGGCGCGCCATCGCCCGTTTCAAGCGCGGCGAAAGCCGACAAAACGATTGCGGTCGAGCCAAGTACTCCGAGTAGAAGGTTCTTCATGATTTACCTATATTTGTTTGAGTTAAATGCATCAACAAATTGTCAGCCTTTAATTCTGCCGATGTTTATGGTCAGTTTAAAATTACCTTATTCTTACTCTGACACCAATTTTTGCTATTTCACAATACTTTTTGAATCAATGATCTATAACTAGCTAATGATGGTATTCAATTGCCAACTTTAACAACAAACGGTTTGCCATCGAGTGCTCGCGGATCAATTTCTTTGAAATCTTTGTTCTTTGGTCCGTCGCCGGACATTGTTGTGACGCGTACGTCGACGCGACCCCACTCTTTGAGGCCGATATGCACCGGCTTGGCATTTTGTGCATTGTAGCCACTGCCGGTATCGACTAGTCGCAGGCCGAGTAAATCGCTCGTGCCAGCACGATACACTCGAACCTCGGAGCCGGCTCGTGTGTAGTGTCCCTTGGCGTCCAGGACAAGTACCTGAATTGAGCGGCCAGCAACGTCGGCCGCCAAGTCGTTGCGAAACAGGTAGTGCGAACCAGCGGGATCGTTAGCGGCCAGCGCGAGGTCGAGATCGCCATCCTGATCAAAATCAGCCCATTGCACACCGTGATCGGTATCGTTTTTTGCGATATTGCCGGGTATTCGGTTTTCGAAATGATCCCCTTCATTCACATACAGGTAGTCCGGAGTGGCCGGCTTGCCGTTGACATATCCAACCGTATACAAATCGGGCCGACCATCGTGTTGGATATCGCCCCAAACACCGGTAACAATATGGTGCTCATTCGCAACGCCCATCTCGGGCGCGACGTCGGTAAAGGTTCCGTCGCCATTGTTGCGGTAGAGCAGGTCATCGCCATAGGTAGCAACATACAAATCCAGGTCACCGTCTGTATCGAAATCAGTTACTGCGCAGCCAACACCGCCATCGCTTAACGGGCGTCGCGGGCTATCCATGTTCAACTCAATGGCGACATCGCTAAACTGCCCTTCATCATTGCGAAACATGCCATCACGGTCGCCATTCTGATTGGCCGTGAACAGATCAAGATCGCCGTCCGCATCCATATCGAACCAACACGCGCCAACCGTTCGTCGCGGCTCCATAATTCCATTGCTTGATGTCACGTCCGTAAAAACGCCGCCGTTGTTCTGCAACAAACGATTGACACTGCCGCGAAGTGCAACATAAAGATCCAGGTCACCATCGGCATCATAGTCGACGAAGGAAACCTGTCGGGAAATTCCCTTTATCGCTACGCCGGCTGCTTCGCCAACTTCGGTAAAGCCGGTCTGTTGTTGCTGCAGATTATTGCGAAACAGGCGGTTGGCCGGACCATCGTGTCCGGAATAACCGATGTAGACATCCAGATCGCCATCGCCATCATAGTCGCCCCATGCAACTGAGCGAGGATTGCCACCATCGGTGGGCAATCCAAGACTGCTTCCTACATCTTCGAAGCTATTCACATCATTGCGATAGAGTCGAACCGGCGCATCACGAAATGTAATGATCAGATCGAGGTCGCCATCATTGTCAAAATCACCCCAGGCATTCGACTGACCACCAGGATCTGAAAATAACTGCGTATGTATCGCAGTAAACTTTATTTCCTCCGCAGCCAGGCCAGGAGTCACAAACACGAGCAGTAACATGCTTAGCGAAAAATTCTTCATTATTCTCGATACCTGAGAGTCGATTCGA
>CAYOHF010000025.1:0-38137 GCA_964403695.1 uncultured Woeseiaceae bacterium
TCGTACTTCGTCACGCAAGTATTGGAGTCGATCAATAAATCCTCGTAGCGATTCCGCATCCGCTCAGTGATGTCGAGCATTCCTGAAAACGCTGGGATGTACCCAGTCCTGGCAATGAGTTGTTCCTGCAGATTTCTGAACTCAACCTCGTCTTGTGAGTTTTTGCTGCAGGAAAAGCCTCCCTCATGCACCAGCCGGTGATGATGACGACAAAGCTGAACAAGATTCGCCAGACTGGTCTCACCACCCTTGCTCCAGTGCTTTATATGGTGTCCATCAATATAGTGTCTGAGTGTACAGCCCGGAAACTGGCAACCTTCATCTCTCGCTTTTAGCGCTCTGCGCGTAGCGGGCGGGATAATCCTCGATTTTCGGCCAATATTGAGTGGCGTGCCGTCCTCATCTTCAGTCAGAACGCTGATTCCGGCATCACAACAGAGTCGCCTGGATGTTTCCGCGGAAACATGCGGGCCATCCTGCAGGTGGGAGATGTGTCCTTCCTTGTCGGTCAGTGTTTCCGCGGAAACATGTAAGACCACCTGGTAGCGATCGGCAGTGGATGAAGAGGCAGGGCCGTTACCGAGGTAACTCTCGGCGATATTGGCTAAAGCATCAGCTCGTTGCTTGTCCCAGCTCTCTTTTCTTTGTCGTACTGGCTTCAGTTCATTCTCACCTTCCTCGACACCGGATGTTTCCGCGGAAACATCGGTCTCGGGAGGATCGGCCTGTTCCATCGCCAGTTCAATAGCCTTTAGTATTAGCTCGGCTTTTTCTGCCGGTAAGCGCGCCTTGATGACCATGGAACCATCTGACTCATAATAAAAATGCACCGAGCGGTTATCGTGCTGCTTTTGGGCGTCTCCGGTTTCCTGCAGCTTCTTGGCACGGCGGTATTTTCGGACCAGGGTTTCTACGTGGTAGGCGGTACCGTGTCGGGCTATTTGCAGCAGGTAGTCTTCGACGGCTGGGGTTGCTACTCGGGTCATGGCTCGTACCTTGGAGTAGCTGATCTCGCCGCTGGCAAAGGAGGCGCTGATTTTTGGCAGATCACCCAGGGCATTTGCCACTCTCACTTTCTCTCTCGCTGCATTCATGCCGATGCCACATTTCCAGTTTAGCCAGTGCGCGCAGGAGCAAATGCCCTCCAGGTGCCAGAGTTTTTTCTGGTCGAACTCGCGGATCATGGTGAGGAGTTGGGCGGTGGCGGCGTTGATGTAACCGTAGAGTTCGGTGATCTCTTTGCCGAGGCGTTCCGAGTGTTGGCGGTTTGGGCTTAGGTCGGCGGAGATGTAGGTGACGGTTGGGGCGGTTGATGTGGACATGGAGCACCTTGGCGGGGAGTGAACCGATACTGTTGTTATGACCAGTATTATAGCGCTATATCACTGTTTATTAAAGAGAATGTTGTCCTGCTGTTTGATGTATTTTTGGCCGCGAATGGGGTGGAGATGAGGGTCCGGGATGCTGTTGTCAGGGTCGCAATCGCCCGCTGGGCGGGCTCCTACAGCTGGGGTTTCAAACCTATCGGGTTGGTTTATTCGCAGCTTTCTCTTTCTTGTTCCCACCATCTTGAAAGTACGCGGTTGTATTCTGATACGTACTCATCATTTTCTTCGAGGATATCTAGTTGGCTCTTGCTCAACTGATCAACAGTAATCGTCATTGTGAAGTCGTCGCGTTGCGTGTGGCACTCGAGTAATTCGGTTACGCCCGGGTAGGTATTGGTGCCGCCGGACTGCAGGCTTATCAGCCTGGCGCGGTCCTGGCTGACTTCATAGGCTGCTCGTGCGATGTAGTCATCTTCATCGATCCAGAGAATTACTTGTTGTGCGGCCGGTAGCTGCGCATCCACGTCACTTATGTACTCGTCTATGTTCTGTGGATTCATGACGAATTTGTCGAGGCGCAGGAGATCTTTCGGCCAGATGTAGTTACCGCGCCGCATCATGACTACGGTGCCATCGGGGTAGTGAAGTTGATGGCCGCGAATTTCCCGCTCTTTGAATTTGTCCGGCCAACCTACGACGGTAATAGAGTCGCCGGCTTTGATGGCTTTCAGTTCATCTGCAAAGCCGAGGCGTTCGGCATCGCGGGGATCTTCTGTAGACAGGATCCACTCTTCGATCGAGCCATCCTCGGTTGTCACGTCAATACGATAAATACTGTGCGGAAATCCGAAACGCGCACGGGTTACGACGCCGGAAATTTTGACTTCTGTTTTGCCGTCGTAATTTAGTACAGAGTGATGTGCAGGTGATGGCTTCGCGAAAACTAGCAGCGACATTGCGACCATGGCTGTCAGGAAACTGCGATTAATAAACATCAGAATCTCCGTCTGGAGCGCTCGAAATACATCTCGAGCAGATTCTCGTTATACATCTGTCGAAAAAATGAGTCGGGATCACATTCATAAGGAAAGATCTCTGTCTCAGGATTGCGGGTCCACTTGCGGCGCCTGATTGGCGATCGTTTGTAGTTTTCAGTATCGGTTAACGTGATAACTGCAGACAACGTGTTGCCATCTTCGCTCAGGCTGTAAATTTCCTGCATCGTTGAGTTCTCTGACAGTGGTTCACCACGAAAGTCCCTTATATTTTCTGACAAAAGGTGGGTTTCTACTACCAGGTCGCTGCCATCCCAGGAAGCTGTGGAAAAGCCCATCGGAGAATTCGGGAAATACTGAGGTTCATCGCGACCATCCAGGTAGATTCGTCGCACCTCGCTTTCAAACTCATAAATGTACGTTAGCCGGTCCTCGCTCTTGAGGATTTCGAACGGGTAGGCGCCCCAGGCGACCATGGCCACAATACCGGGAGATACACAGCGAACATTAGGCTGGTCGTAGTGCATCAGGTAGCCGTCGAACCACTCCTGCGCGGCAGGTGTCAGGTCCATGCTGTACTTGCGAAAGTCCACTCCAGGTGCCGCTGTCCAGATGCCAGACATGTCCACCGGCTTGGGCGGCGATGGCGGTGGTCGCGGTACATAGCGGATCGCGGTCCAGGTGCCACCAGTGGCGGCAAACTCTGTTGCGCCTTCCTTGCTGAAGGTGCCCGATAATTCACCACCCACCAATTCTCCGACCAGTTTCCAGTTAAACGGAAATCCGGAAAGATCTCTTGTATCAATCAGGATTTCAATGTTGTTCTTGTTGATCTTAACGGGGGCCGGGCCACCCTCCACGAAACCTTGCCAGTCGTCAGCGGTTTTCTCGAGTTGCAGCAAGCCAATGATTGGCGCTCCCTGCGGCCTGATCTCAAGCATCCAGTCGCCGTCGAATGAATTTTGCGTCACGCCGCAAAGCGGCAGGAAGAGAGCAAAAATGCCTGCCGGAACAGACCAGCTGCGGAGATAAGTTTTCATAACCCTGCCTTTAGTAGCTTTGCCCGAGAATCGTGCCATCGGCCAGTTCGATGGTTTGTACGGACAGAATTTTGCGCTCGTCGCGGCCCAGAAAACCTGTGACCGTTATTTCGTCGCCTTCCTTGATCGTATTCTTGCTCCAGCCCTTGCGCACGAGGAGCGCGGGGCTGCTTGCACGTATATCCCAGGTCTCTTTGCTGCCGTCTTCGTTCGCTATTTCTATGTAATAACGAACATGCGGATTCTTGAACCAGACTTCGGTAACCACGCCGTGAAAGGTTGCGGTTTCGTCAGCGAGAAACTCGGCTGCGAATGAATGGTGGGCATTTGCTACGCCGACCAGGAGCAGGGCGATTGCAGTTAACAACGTACTTCTGGCTATCAATTTCATGCTTGCCTCAGAGGGTTCCGAATTTTATCGTGCATCGACTATTTATTAATTCGAACCGGAATAACCGGATCGTACCAAATGATACTTGATGTACTGAGCCTGGCGTGGAGCGTGTTTTGCATGGCGTGACTATCGATCGTGTCACCATGTGAGTGCTCTGCAGGCTGAATCCACCAGGGCGCCAGCGCAATAATTCCAATCAGGACCATGACGGCACCCGCGATCCGACGGAATGTATGGCGGGACCGCCACTCGTTAAGTTTGTGTGCAAACGTGCCTGCCAATAACAATGCCGGAACGGTGCCGAGCCAAAATGCCAGCATCACCAACGAGCCGCCAAGTGCAGTGCCGCTGGTGGCTGCCATTGCGACTGCACTGTAAACAAGGCCGCAGGGCAATGCGCCCCACAGGAAGCCGGCGCCGAGCGCCCGGCCTGGCGTTGATACGGGTAGAAAATGACGGAGCAATGGCGACAGTTTGCGCCAGAGCCCGGCGCCGCTTTGTTCCAGGAACCGGGTTATGTTCCAGTTGAACATCAGGTTCAAGCCGATAGCGATCACCAGAATTGCCGCAAGTGCACGCAGAATCATCAGACCCGCGTTGACTCCGGCTACTTTGTTCAAGAGGGCGCCGGTAGCACCCGCAACGGTACCGAGTAACATGTAAAAACCCAGCCTGCCGGTGTTGTAGCTTATGCGGTGCAGGAACTGACGACGTTTTTCGCGACCATCCCCTTCGTTTTCAAACAGGATGACAATCGCGCCACACATGGCAATACAGTGTGTGCTGCCAAATAGCCCGGCGATAAATGCGACAGGCAAAAGAAATTCAACGTTCATTCGTTGTGTTTTTTGTCGTCGCTTTCGTCTTTCTTCGAGATGCTTCCACGCGGAGATTTATCATCGTCCATAACAACACTCCAGGCTGGCGTATCGAGGTCGTCGAATTGACCCGAACCGACTGCCCAGAAAAATACTGCAACAGCGATGCCCAGTAACAGGAGAGCGAGTGGAATTAGCAGATAAAGAATGCTCACGTTAGCGCCTTTTCACCGAGTGCCGGCAGATTGTTCTTGTGTTGCGTCGCTACATCCTGTTTCCTGAAACGGTGCAGCCGCAACGCATTGAGCACGACCAACAACGAACTGAGGGACATGCCGATTGCTGCCATCCAGGGCGCCAGTATGCCGGAAACGGCCAGTGGTACGGCGGTCAGGTTGTAGATAATAGCCCAGGCAATATTTTGCCGAATGATGCGGCGCGTTGCCCGCGCTACGTCTACGGCATCAACAATGGTGCCTAATCGCTTGCCCAGGGCGATCGCATCCGCGCTGGCGCGCGCCAGTGCGGTGCCGGCATCAAGCGCAATTGACGCGTCGGCGGCCGCAAGGACCGGCGCATCATTGATGCCGTCGCCAATCATGACAACCGCCTGGCCGTCCGCTTGTAGCTGGCGAATAAACTGAAGTTTCTCCGCGGGCGACATTCTGGCCCGCCAATCGCTGATGTCCAGTTGATTGGCTACCTCGTTAACAGCAGCGCTACTGTCGCCGCTGGCGATCACCAGGTGGTATCCGGCTTGCTGCAGTTCTGTAACCGCTGTGGCTGCATCACTGCGCACTTCGTCACCGATGGCGAAGCGGGCGAGTATGCCGGTGCGATCCCCGAGATAGACAAGTATGCGCGCATCATCACCGGCGTTATCTGAGAAATCGGCGTTGCTCAATTCGGCAACGTAAGATGCAGTGCCAATTCGATAATGTTGTCCATCGATGCTTGCCTGCACTCCACAGCCCGGCTCGACCAGCATGTCCTCAAGTTCGAATGCTTCACTTCGATAATACGTAGCAAATGCTCTCGCCAGCACATGCTCAGATGCGGTCTCGATGGCTGCGGCCAACTGCAGGTAATGCTCCACTGATTGCGTCGAAAATATCCTCGTTTCAAGCACAGCAGGCTGACCGGCGGTTAGCGTTCCGGTTTTATCAAATACTATGGTTGTCGCGTGATTCAATACTTCAAGAACACGCGAGCGCACCAGCAGGAATCCGCCGCTTGCGAGGCGTGAGGCAGCGGCAGCCAGCGCAGCTGGCGTTGCGAGTGATAGCGCGCAAGGGCAGGTTACTACCAACGTCGCGAGTACGACTTCAAATGTACGGGACGGGTCGATATTGATCCAGATGACAGCTGTGATGCCGGCGATAGCGAGAAGAGCGAGTACAAACCGACTGGCAATTCGATCCGCGAGCACTGCAATCGGTGGTTTGTCGGCTTGTGCGCGTTCCAGCAGTCTGCCGATTTCGGCGAGACTGGTGCTTGCACCAGTGCGCGTGACCTGCAGTGTCGCGTTGCCGCTTCGATTGATGCCACCGGCAAACACTGGCATACCGGGGTCACGGTTCACGGGCAGTGACTCACCGGTAAGCATCGATTCATCTACAGCGAGAGTGCCGGTCAACATTTCACCATCGATCGGTATAACATCGCCCGGGCGAATCATAATCACATCACCAATACGAATGCGGTCAAGTGCGACAGTCTCTGCTTCACCATCTGATATGCGCATCGCAATATCCGGTAACAACCGCGCCAGGGCCACAGCGTAATCATCTGCTCTATGTCGTGCGCGCATTTCGAGAAAACGTGTGGCACTTAGAAACAGAACGAACATCGCTACCGAGTCAAAATAAATGTTGCCCTGGTCTTGCCAGGTCGCCCAAACAGATGCGAAAAACGCAGCAGCGATAGCGATCGAAACCGGTAGATCCATACCCGGTGTGCGTGCCCGAACGCCGCGCCACGCACTCATAAAGAACGGCCGGGCCGAGTAAAAGACGATCGGAACTGTGACCAGCAGGCTAATGATGCGCAAGAACTTCTCTACGCCCGGCTCAATTCCAAAATAATCTCCGGCATACAGCGCGACGGCAAACATCATGACCTGCATTCCGGCGGTTCCGGCAACGACAAGCCGTTTTAGCGAGCGGCGATATTCGTCGTCGTTGGTATCTCTTGACTGGCCGACACCAACCGGCAGCGGTTTGAAGCCTATTCGCGAAATCGCAGCCAACAATTCACTGAATTTCAGACTTGAGGATTCCCAGCGAATGACAGCGCGGCGAGTCGCCGGATTGACGGTGACGTTTTCGATCCCGTCGATCTGGCTCAATGCTTTGTCGAGTAACCAGACACAGGCGGTGCAATACATACCACCAATATCTATCGTCGCTTCGGCGTCCTCCCGTTCTTTATGCACATAGCGGGCAAGCAGGTCCTCGGAGTCAAAATGCTGCCATTCACCTGCCTCATCGGCAGGCAGGAAACTCGAATCCGGCTGGCTGCGAAACTTATAGAATGCAGTTAGTCCGGCATTGTGAATAAATTCGGCGACGGCTTTGCAGCCGATGCAACACATTGGCTGGTCTTTGTCGTCCAGGTGTGCAGTGATCAAAGGGCCGTTCGGTAGTGGCTCCCCACAATGATAGCAATCGACCGGGCGGGTCATGATCAGGGGGTTCTGGTAGTTGAAGTTTCGTCAGTTGCGGAGTCGCTAACCATGATGTGGGGATTGGTGATAGCAAGATAAATGGTCAGCAATCCGCCGGCAACTGTGAGCGCCGGGATCGCAATCACCAGCCACACCCAGGGGTTGCGAAACCACGGTTCTTCAGTTGCTGCATTGTCCTGATGCATATCAGTAGTCATCGGTAGGGCCGCGGAAGCGGTTTTCCTCGACTACGGTAGCACCGCGGCCATCGGTACTTTCGAGTGTAAATTCTATGACATTACCGCCGGCTGAGCTTTCGTGTGGCGCGGTGACGGAGATTGGCATTGTCAATACAGACTCGCCTTCGATAGAGAACTCGGTGTCTGTCTGAATTTCGATTCCAGGAATTCCGGCGACGCTTAGCCTGTAGTTGTGGTCTTCATTTTGCTTGTTAACTATGCGGATAGTATAGCTGTTCTCGATGCCTTGGCGTCCGACGTCACGATAAAGTGTGTTGCGGTCACGAATGACGTCGAGAATTACCGGCTTGCGAAGTGCCATTGAAAAAACCATCGATCCAACCAGGACCATGAGGATGATGGAGTAAACTACCGTCCTCGGTCGCAGCAGGTGATAGTCCTTGTGTTCGAGCGCGCGCTCAGTGGTGTAGCGAATCAGTCCACGCGGAGAGCCTACTTTGTCCATGATCGTGTCGCAGGCATCAACGCAGGCGGCACAGGCAATGCATTCGTACTGCAAACCTTTACGGATATCGATACCTGTCGGGCAAACCTGCACACACATAGTGCAGTCGACACAGTCGCCGAGCCCTTGTGCTTTTGCATCGGAGCCGCGTCGCCGACCGCCGCGAGGTTCGCCGCGTTCCGTATCATAAGTGATGATCAGCGTGTCATGATCAAACATCGCACCCTGGAAGCGGGCATACGGGCACATGTATTTGCAAACCTGCTCACGCATGAAGCCAGCATTGCCGTAGGTTGCAAATCCGTAGAACAAAACCCAAAACCATTCCCACGATCCTGCTGTGAATGTGATGAGGCTTGTGCTCAGCGTGCGAACTTCTGAGAAATAGCCAACGAACGAATAACCGGTGAATAGCGCCAGCGAGATCCAGCAGAATTGCTTGAAGGATTTCCGCCAGATTTTGTTGAGTGTCCAGGGGCCCTTGTCGAGCTTCATGCGCTTGTTGCGATCGCCCTCAATAGCGGACTCGATCCAGGTAAATGCTTCAGTCCAGACGGTTTGCGGGCAGGCAAATCCGCACCAGACGCGACCGGCTAACGCTGTGAAGAAAAACAGGCAGACCGCGAGGATGATCAGCAGCAACGCAAGATAGATAAAGTCCTGCGGCCAAAGCGTCATGCCGAAAATATAGAATTTGCGCGCCGGCATATCGAAGAGAATTGCCTGGCGGCCGCCCCAGGTGAGCCAGGGGCCGACGTAGAATGCCCCGAGCAGCACAAACATGGCAAGGCGACGCAGGGTGGCGAAGCGACCCTTGACCTCGCGTGGGTAAACTTTCTCTTCGCTACGATACAGATTGCCGTATTCGTAACTGCCGTCAGATTTCTTCTCTATCATCTTTGGTTTCTGCGCGGCCGAATCAATACACCGAAATACAGCGTCAACTTCGGTCTTTACGCGGCAGCGAAACAGGGCCGGTTCGTTTGCGTCTGCAAAGTCTTAAGGAAAACCAGCATGCGATCCATGCGTTGGCAAAGAAAAGCGCAAAGCCTAGCGCATAACCGGCATTGCGACTTTCAATATCGACAATGTTCAACGCATCGACCAATACCAGCGGATCGACAAAGGCGAAAAACAACATGGTGAAACCAGACGCTGTCAGGAACGATATCCAGGTCAATACTGCAAGTTTTTGCGTGTCCCTTGACCATTCCGGGTTTTCTTCAGCGTCTGCGTTCATCTCTGTCAGCCTACTGGGACAGACTGTATACGTAAGCCGCCAGGACCCGCGCCCTGTCAGGCCCAATCAGGTGGCCGTGTGCCGGCATCACACCGGCACGGCCCTCAACGATCGTTTTGCGGATTTGTTGCGGCGAGCTGCCGTAAAGCCAGATGTCGTCAGTCAGGTTTGGCGCGCCAAGTGCTTGCATGCCGCTACCATCAGGACCGTGACAAGCAATACAGAGCGTCATGTACTGTGTGTGTGCTGGTGACGAGGTGTCCATACCATCCGGCATTGCCTGAACGTAACGTACCATCTCTTCGACAGCCTCATCCGAGGCAAAGACTGCGCCCAATGGCGGCATAATTCCGGTCCTGCCGGACATGATGCTTTGTTCGATCTGTGCGGGATTTCCACCGTACAGCCAGTCATCATCGGTCAAATTTGGAAAGCCTCTTGCGCCGAGGGCGCCTGAGCCGTGGCATTGCGAGCAATAATTCGCATAAAGGCTGGCACCAATGCCCAGTGCGTCCGGATCGCTAATCAGGTCCGTTACTTCCATGGCACCATACTTCGCAAATATCGGTCCGTACCTGGCTTCAGCCGCGGCGACTTCTGCGTCATATTGAGATTCCTGGCTCCAGTTGCTGCTGCCGGTGTAAGAACCGAGGCCCGGATAGTAGATTAGGTAGCCAGCGCTCCAGACGATCGTAAGAATGAACAGCCACAGCCACCACATCGGCAGAGGATTATTCAGCTCGCGAATATCTTCATCCCAGACATGCGCCTCAGAGTCTGCGATTTCCTCTTTTGATGCCCGTTGCCGGTTGGTCCACGCAATAAGCCAAACGCAGGCAAGCATGGATCCTACGGTGCCAATGATGACCCACCAGGTCCATACACTACTCATGATGTTTGCTCCTTATTATTCTCTGCGTGGGGCATGTGGCGATCGTCTTCGAGCGGCAGCCTGGCGGAGGCTTCGAAGTCTGTCGTGCGCTTACGACTCCAGCTCCATGCCCAGATGCCTAAAAAGAGTATCAGGACCGCTACCGTGATCAGTCCGCGAATTATTCCGATATCCATTGAATGTTCCTCTTTAGCGGGCTGACCGGACGGTGCCGAGATTCTGCAAATAAGCGATCAGTGCATCAAGCTCCGTCTTGCCTTCTACAGCAGCAGCAGCGCCAGCGACTTCCTCATCGGTATACGGATCACCCAGCATCTGTAAGGCGCGCAACTTCCGGGTGATGATGTCGCCGTCGATCATGGCATCTTCAAGCCAGACAAATGCCGGCATGTTCGATTCGGGCACGACCGCACGTGGGTCGAGCAAGTGAATGCGATGCCATTCGTCGCTGTAGCGCTTGCCAACGCGGGCAAGATCAGGGCCGGTTCGTTTGGAACCGAACTGAAATGGCCGGTCGTAAACGAATTCACCGGCGACCGAGTAGGGACCGTAGCGTTCTGTTTCGCTACGAAACGGTCGTATTTGTTGTGAATGACAGAGGTAACATCCTTCCCGAACATAAATGTCACGCCCGGCAAGCTGCAATGGCGGATAGGGTGTGATGCCCTCGTACGGTTCCGTGGCAGCCGAACTGGTCATCAGCGGAATTATCTCCACCAGGCCGCCGATACTGATGACGATCACAATCAGGACTGCCATGAGACTGATATTTTTTTCGACTTTATCGTGATTCATTGTTATCCCCTCACGCCGGCTGAATGACAGCGACAGCCTGCGGCTTCACTTGTCTGATAGTCATGTAGACGTTGTAAACCATCACCAGCATGCCGGAGAAAAAGACTATGCCACCGAGGAGTCGTATGCCGTAATACGGATACGTAAACTTGAGACTCTCAATAAAGGAATAAGTCAGCGTGCCATCGTCATTCATCGCACGCCACATCAGGCCCTGTGTGATGCCCGATATCCACATTGATACCGCATACAGCACAACGCCAATGGTCGAGGTCCAGAAATGCACGTCGATCAGCTTGGTCGAATACATTCCCTCTTTGTTGTATAGGCGCGGAATCAGGCAATACAGCGTGCCAATGGTCATCATCGCGACCCAGCCAAGGGCGCCGGAGTGTACATGGCCAATGGTCCAGTCCGTGTAGTGCGAGAGCGCATTGACTGTCTTGATGGACATCATGGGACCTTCAAAGGTCGACATGCCGTAGAAAGACAGCGACACGATCATGAATTTCAGGATCGGATCGGTACGCAGCTTATGCCATGCGCCGGTCAGGGTCATGATGCCGTTGATCATGCCACCCCAGGATGGGGCCAGCAGAATAATGGAAAAAACCATGCCGATAGACTGTGCCCAGTTAGGCAACGACGTGTAATGCAGATGGTGTGGTCCGGCCCACATATAAATAGCAATCAGGGCCCAGAAGTGCACCACTGAGAGCCTATACGAGTAAATCGGTCGTTGTGCCTGCTTGGGCACGAAGTAATACATCATGCCGAGAAAGCCTGCGGTCAGGAAAAATCCGACTGCATTATGACCGTACCACCATTGCATCATGCCATCGACAATGCCGGAGTAAATTGAGTACGACTTGAACAAAGTCACCGGAATGGCGAGGTTGTTAAAAATGTGCAGTATCGCAACTGTGATGATAAAGGCTGCGTAGAACCAATTCGCAACGTAGATATGCTTGACTCGTCGTCTGCCGACAGTAGTAAGGAAGACAATGGCATACGAGACCCAGACTACGGCGATCAGGAGATCGATCGGCCATTCCAGTTCGGCGTATTCCTTACTCTGGGTAATACCGAGCGGCAGCGTTATGGCGGCCAGCACGATGACGGCCTGCCAGCCCCAGAAAGTGAATGCGGCGAGCTTGTCGAACGCCAGGCGAACATGGCAGGTGCGTTGCACGACGTAGTAAGAGGTGCCGATCAGCGCTGAGCCACCGAAGGCGAAAATCACGGCGTTGGTATGCAACGGTCGCAGGCGGCCAAAAGATAGCCACGATATATTCATGCTGAGGTTCGGCCAGATCAGTTCGGCGGCAATAATGATGCCGACCAGCATGCCGACAACGCCCCAGAGGATCGTCACGAGGGTAAACTGGCGTACAACTTTATCGTTGTAGCTCGATTGCGTATCCATAAATAGCTTGTCCCGGATGTTTTTTATTTGCTCAGGCGTCTCTTACCGGACGCGACGATGCCAGACCGCTTAGATCGGGTCTATAAGGATAAACCGTCACAGACTGTGTAGCCAGTTTTGGCGACATCCAGCCGATTCTTTCAGTTGTTTCGGGGGGTCGAGGTGATGCCGACTGTATGCCTTGGAAAGGCACTCGCATCGATCGTCTCCAGGTAGCCGTGCCATGCGCCATAGCCGATCACCGGCAGGATCACGATCAGCCCGACGAACGCTGTGAGTAGCCCGATTAAGAGGCTCAGCATAATCAGTGACAGCCAGATCACCATGGCCAGCTTGTTGCGTAATACGGCGTTGATGGAGGTTACGATTGCGGTAATGCTGTCCACATCCCTATGCATGATCATTGGCAGGGAAAAGGCGCTGGCCGAGAACGTGACCGCTGCGAACATGGCCCCAACAATACTGCCTATGGTCAGGTAACCGATCAGGTCACGAAATTCGGGGTGCGCTTCGGTCGGAAAAAAAACGCTCACCAATACGCCGGCGCGGGCCCAGACCATGAAGATAACCAAAAGGGCCAGGGCGAAAACCAGCTCGTTGCCCAGATGTCTCTTAAATGCGGCACGCAGGCTACGTCCCATTGACGGTGTTTGATCACGCTCCAGTTGCGCGCTGATTGCATACAGGCCGATACAGGTGAGAGGAGCCAGGAACACGAAACCACCCAGCATCGCCAGCATGAACCATTGACTGCCATAGGCCCATGCCAGCCAGACAACGCTCGCCATCACCAGGGCCATAAAAAAACCATAGGTCAGGCTCTGCTGTGGTGCGCGTTTCAAATCAGCCATGCCCTTCTTCAGCCAGCCGAACGGGGCTAGCGGTGAAATCACCCGGCACGGCGCCACAAATGGCATCGTTTCCTTGTCGAATTCCTCTTGATCAGACATCGTTGATTACCGCCATATTCCTAATTGACCCAATTGGCCTTATTCAAGATAGTAATACGAGTCTGCGAAGGCCTGCATTGCTAATTACACCTATAAACGCCGCATCATTGGGCATCAGTAGCCTCTGCAAACGCCGCAGTGGAATATGTCTCCATACCCGCATCCGTTCGTAGCATGAAATAGGCTGCGATTCCCTCTCGTTCGGCCAGGGCTAACCCTTCATCGACCCCGAGTACCAGCAAGGCCGTCGCCATGGCATCGGCGAACGCAGCGGAATCGCTGATAACTGATACCGCCGCAGTTTTGTGTGTCACCGGGTAGCCAGTATTCGGATCGATCGTGTGCGAGTAACGCTGACCCGCAAATTGATAAAAATTCCGATAATTGCCAGACGTTGCAATCGCGACGTCTGTAATCTGCACGATGATCTGTACGGCAGATTCGAATTCAGCGGGCTTCTCAATGGCGACAGACCAAAGTTTGCCGTCGGCATTGTGTCCCTGCATGCGCAATTCTCCGCCTATCTCGATCATGAAATTGTTCAGCCCTTGATCGGAGAGCAGCATCGCGATCTGGTCGACAGCATATCCCTTGGCATAGGCGGACAGATCGACGTAAATTTCCGCACGGTCTTTGCGGATTGCCGGTGTCATGCATTGTGTATGCAACATCGCAAAGCCGGTGTATTGCAGTGCCTCTTCAATAACATCGTTTTCGGGAGGCTCCGGCAGAGTCTCGTCTGGACCGAATCCCCACAGATTAACCAGCGGTCCCACGGTAATATCGAACGCGCTCGTTATTTCACTGATGGACAATGCCTGTTCGACAACACCACACAACTCCGCAGACACCTCGACCCAGTCAGTCGCTTCTGAACGATTGAACAACGATAATTCTGAACCAGTCCGATAGGTAGACATCCGCTGTTCAATTTTCGACAGATCGCTGTCTATCTGTGCTTGCAGGGCTTCAGCGTCAGTTTGCGAGGGCAGTGCCACCAGTTTTACATTGTAGCTTGTGCCCATCGTCGAGCCCGTCAACTCCAGCAGCGGGAATTGTGCATGATCATTACCGCACCCGGTCAGCGTTAGGCTCAGCATGCCGGTGACTAATAGCGTGCGCATCATTCCAGTATCGTTACACACATCAGGCTCCCTGGATTGGCCACCAGTACAGGTAGAGGACGCAACCAACAAGCCACAAAGAGCCAAGTGTGTGGATGGCAAGCGTCGATTCGATTGAACGCGTCATTTTGTCACGATCCGCTAGGCCAACTTTTATTCCCGCAGCCGCTTTCAAGGCCGGCAACATCAGCACAATCGGTAACAAAGGTGCCGCCAGTGGCAGCAAGCGCATCGCAGTCAACTGCACGATGGCTGCGACAGCTATCAGATTGACGGCTACGTAGAGGGGTGCGGTGCCGGCGTTGCCCAGTCGCACCGGAAGCGTTCGTTTTTCGCTGGCACCATCCGCTTTGATGTCGGGTACTTCATTTATCAGCAGAATCGCTGCGACCCATGCGCTGATTGGTATTGAATAGATCAGGACGCCCGCGTCGATTGCGCCGCTCTGCAGCCATGCCGCACCGGTTACCGGCAGCACGCCAAAAGCGATTGCCACAGCGAATTCACCGAGTCCAATTGAGCTCAAGCGGATCGGGCCGATGGAATACAGGACGCCAAGTGCTACACCGATCAAGCCGAAAATCAGGATCATCGACCCTTTGATAATGAGTAAAATCAGCCCCGCGATTGCGGCAGTCGCCAACAGGCCGATTCCCAGGCGAACCATTGCGGTGGTGTCCATGATGCCGAACTGTATGAAACGGGAGCCACCGGTATACGGATATATACGTTCTTCGTTTTGCTGGTCCGTGCCATTCGAGTCATCACCAACATCATTTAAAACATTGCTGCCCGCATGGACGCATACAGTGGCAAACAGTGCGAGGCAAAATATGCTGAAATCGAACTGCCCTGCGACGTGCACGCCCCAGGCAGTTCCGGCCAGAACTGGCAGCACCGATGCGGGAAAGAATTTTGGTCGTGTGGCCTGCAGCAGGCGTTTTGCGGTCCGGCTCGCCGATGCACCGCTATATTCCTCCGGGCTTGGCCCGGTCGCACTCATGGCATCGACAGACATAATTATCCCCTAACGCAACTACAGCGAATCGTTATACCGAATATGGCAGCGGTTGTAATGCGTTGTGCCGTCTCGATCAGACGTAACCGCTGCGGCCCGACAGCAGATTTTCCGCTACTATTCGTTCTAATGCACAGAACCAGTCCAAAACTCACCGCACTTGATACGAGTCTCGTCGACTCTTTAATGAGCCCGGCTGCATTCAACCATCCGGTGACTTCTGTTGAGCTTATTGAAACGCACATCTCGTGGCTTATCCTGACTGATACCTACGTATACAAACTCAAAAAGCCGATCGTTCTCGATTTCCTCAACTTCGGTGATCTCGAACATCGTAAATTCTTTTGCGATGAGGAGATACGTCTGAATAAACCCTGGGCACCGGGTATCTATCTCGATGTGGTGCCAGTGTCACTGGACAATGGCCAGGCGCAGTTTTCCGCTGGCGGAACGCCAGTTGACTATGCGGTAAGAATGCGCCGCTTCGATCAGGAAATGCGACTGGACGCGCAACTCGAGCTTGGCAAACTGGCGGCCGCGGATATGCAGGAGCTCGCGAGCAGTATTGCCGCGCGCCATCAGGGAGCAGAGCTCATAGAGCAAAAGCATCGCGATCGGTTCGTTGCACAGACAAAAGAATTTATTTGGGACAACTTTGTCGCGCTTGAGGGTTTCATTGATGAAGTGCAACTGGGGTCGTTGAGAAAATGGACCAGGGCGGAGCTGAAAAATCTGGATACGGTGTTGTGGCAGCGTTTCGATGCTGGCTTTGTCCGGGATTGCCATGGAGATTTGCACCTGGCTAACCTGGTTCGTTTGCCGGATGGCATCACGACATTTGACTGTATCGAATTCAATGCAGATCTGCGCAGAATAGATGTTTTCTGTGATATTGCGTTCCTGATTATGGACCTCGTCGAACGCAAGCGGCACGATCTCGCAGCACATTTTTTGAACCGCTATCTGGAATGCACGGGTGACTACGATGGTGTGATTCTGCTTAACCTGTATTTTGTTTATCGATGTCTCGTGCGAGCAAAAGTTGCAGTGATTCTCAGCCAGCAACGTGAACCGGATGGAGATAGTGGCGCAGATCTGGAAGTTGCACATCGCTATTGCGATATGGCACAGAGACAGATTGCACAACGAAATCCGTTGCTTGTTGTCATGTCCGGACTATCAGGTTCCGGCAAGACCTGGGTTGCCGAACAACTAATGGTCACGATGCCCGCTATCAGGGTTCGTTCTGATATAGAACGAAAACGGATGCTCGGACTTGGTGAATTCGAGGTCAGCGCTTCCGATGTCGGACAAGGCATCTACACAGCGCAAACAAATCGGCATGTATATAGCCGCCTTTTTAATCTTGCCGAAATGATTCTCGAGTCGGGTCATAACATTATCCTTGATGCTGCATTTCTGAGTGCAGCCGACCGGGCCGAAGCGCTGCGCATAGGGATAATGAACGGATACGCGGCAGCGATTCTCGAGGTAAGAGCGCCGCACCAGGTAATGCGCGAGCGCGTTCAAAGGCGGGCAAGCCGCGCTGATGATGCCTCGGAAGCAGGACTTGGTGTCCTCGAGCATCAGATCGAAACTGCCGAGCCGCTCACGGAGCAGGAGATGAAATCGGCCATTGCCATTGACAACACCGGCGAGATCGACGCGACGGCAATAGTGAGCCAGTTAAAAGAAATAGCGGGGTAGCAGCCCTGCCAGGGCGACTGGATGACGGATAAAGAGTGACATTCGCTGCCAGTCCGTATCAGGGTCCGGCGATCCTTTCTGTAGCCGTTCCCTCCGTGGCGAATGCGACGATCAGCGCTGGCAAAAGTGTCATATTGGCCAGCAATGCTACCAGCATGGCCAGGCTGGTCAGCAGACCAAAATAAATAGTTGGTATGAATCGGGACAAGGCTAAAATTAAGAATCCGAGCATTATTGTAACGCTGGTGTAATAGATCGCACGACCGATGCTCCGGTGGCAGCGCCCGACCGCAGCCCGGTAGTCGCCATCAATAGCAAATTCCCGGCGAAAACGATGTACATAGTGAATCGTGTCATCAACGCCGATGCCAACGGTAATTGCAGCTATCGTTATCGTCATCAGGTCCAGCGGAATGCCGAACCAGCCCATCAAACCAAGGACCAGGCATGCGGAAGTCAGGTTGGGAATAATCGCAACCACTGCTGTCTTGAATGAACGAAACAGCAACAGAAACATCAGCATAATTGCGACAAATACAGCACTCAAGGTCAGAATTTGCGAGCGAAACAAGCTCTGCAGCATGTTGTCGTACAAAACCAGCATGCCACTAAGGTGGATTCGCGAGTCATCGATGCCCAGCTCTACATTCAGGTCGTGACGAATGCTTTGCAGTAATTGTGCTCGATGCAGTGAGGGGTCGGATTCGAACACGCGCACACTGAAGCGAAGCTGATTACCATCCTCTGACAAGTAGGGCGCAAATAATGCCTGGCGGACATCGGTCGGCAGTTTCTTGTAGATGATCGACAACGTGAAATTGTCTTTGACTGCTTCGCTATCCAGTTGCTCCAGCACCCGGGTGAATGTTGACAAAGACAAAACTTTGCCGGTGTGTGGTAGCCCGTCGAGAAAGTTATGAATTGCGGCAACTTCGCCAAGTTGTCGACTGTTGAACCAGTAACTTCGTGATGTTATGCCGGCTTCTGATTCCGAATCATCTCTATATATATCGTCAAATTCGTCCTCATAATCGTCTTCAAACTGGTCTGCGGGCGGCGCCGGAGGTGCGTCAATTATTACATCGAGAGGCGTGGTCCCACCGAGTTTACGGTCAATAAGTTCCATGCCACGGTAAATTTCGGTTGACTGACGGTAGTAATCGATAAAACGATTCTCGACAGTCAGCCGAGACCCGCCAACAAGCCCGATTAAAACAAGTGTAGAAAACGTCAACAGGATTGCCTTGTTGTGTTGTACGGTCAGTTTTGCGAAGAAACTGGTTATTTTTGTCGTCAAATCATTGCGCGATGCCGGCTGGCCTGGCTTGAGTAACATCAGCATGGCTGGGAAAAGTGTAAAAGACAGGACGAACGCAATGATTATGCCGATTGACATCATCCAGCCAAAATCAATAACGGGACGGATGCCGCTGACGAGCAATGAGCCGAAAGCGACGATTGTCGTTAACGCTGTATAAAAGCATGGCTCGACGATTTTACTGATAGTCGACCTGACCAGGGTTAGTTGATCGGCATCCGGGTTCGCTTCATGTATTTCCCGGTAACGAACAATGATATGTAGCGTCAGCGCGAGGCACAGGATCAGTACGAGCGAAACGAAATTCGAGGAAACGACAGTTACACGCCAGTCGAGGCGGCCGAGTAATCCGATCATTGCAATGCACGTTGCAGCGCATGTGATTAGCGGCAGCATCACCCAGCGGCGTTTATGAAAGGAAGCCTCCAGGATGACGACAAGAAAGAAAAACACGGCGATGCCGAATACCAGGAGATCATGTCGAATAAACTCAACCGAGTCTGCGACAATCATGGGTACGCCACCAAGATGAAGTGTTGCCGACGGTCGGAACTCATCGAGGACGGTGCGAACGGCAGCGATATCCTGTTCCTGCTGTGCCTGGAATCGGTGCGTCTGCCTGTCGAAGTCGACAGAGATGCCAGCCAGAGACTTGCTTTCATCTGCATTGAGCCCCTGCAGAAATTGTTTTTCACGCAACGCGTCTCGTTTTTCACGCAACTCGCGATACCCCGGATCCTGGCGTATATCGATGCGTAATGCAGTGGTCAACCCATCAGAACTCATGAGCAGATTTTCATATAATGGACTGGTTAACAACTCAACCTGTGCGAGTGTCCGGTCTGTGTCTGCGTCCTTCAGGTAGCGGATATCGCTGTTGAAATTTTTCAGGTTGACAGGCGGGCTGTTGAGCAAAGGCACATCAAGAATGCTGGTAACGGACGCCACATTTGGCAGCGCTGACAATTCATCACGCAAAGAGCGGATGGCGGTCAGCGAGGTATCACTGAAAATAGCCTCGTCCGGCGTGTAAGCGACCAGCAAAAAGTCATCCGAGCCATATCGCGCCCTGACAAACCGGTAATAACTGAGGTCTTCATCCCGTTCAAGTGTTAGTGAGTCAGCAGATGCGTCCAGCGAAAAATACTGTGCGTACCAGCCTAGCGACAAGGTCATTGCAACGACAGCCACAATGGTCGCCACTGGCCGTTTCAGGACAACGGTTTCGTAAAAATTGCTAAGGCCGGTCAGCATTCCCTTCTCGTGTTGTGACTCGTTGTGAATCGGTGTCAGCTTTTGAGTAAGTGATCCTCCAGCACCTGTGCCACACAGCATGTCAGCTTCTTGCCTTTCCCGATGTGCAGGAATTCGTTCGGCCCGTGTGCGTTGGAATTCGGTCCCAACAGTCCGGTCACCAGGAACTGTGCTTCAGGAAACTTTTCACCAAGCATGCCCATGAAGGGAATGGTGCCACCGGTGCCCATGTATACAGATGGCTTGCCAAAGTAATCCTGCGATGCTTTTTCCATTGACGCTTCGAGCCAGTCTGCTACAGGCGGTGCATTCCAGCCGGCCATCGTGGACTCAACTTCGAATGAGGCTTTGGCGAATGCCGGTGTATCTGCCTCCAGCACCGCTTTGACTGCCTCGGCAGCCGCGCCCGCATCAGCGGTCGGTGGCAGTCGAAACGAAAGTTTCAAGGTTGTATTCGGTAACAAAGTGTTACCAGCATTGACCAGTGCAGGCATACCATCTGCGCCGGTCACGGTGAGTGCGGGTCGCCAGTTGTTATTCAACAATAGTTCGTAAATCGATTCGGCCGGGCTCGATTCTGCGTCGGCCCACGGAAACTTCCGGTATACGGAGTCATCCAGAATCGATGCAGCCAGCTGCGCCTGCTGTTGTCGTTGCTCCGGAATGTCGACGAATAATTCTTCGACCAGGATTTTGCCCGAGGTCTCGTCTTCGATGCGGCTCAGGAGTTGCCGCAGGATGCGAAAACTGGATGGCACTATGCCACCGGCACTCCCCGAGTGGACACCTTCGGTCAACACGTCCACACGCAATTTTCCAGTCAGGTTGCCGCGCAGGGAAGTTGTGCACCAGAACTGGTCGTAGTTGCCACACTCTGCATCGAGGCAGACCACCAGGCTCGGCGTTCCCAGCCGATCACCGAGATGATCTATATAAAAGGGCAGGTCGAAACTACCACTTTCTTCACATCCCTCAATAAGTACGATGCAACGCGCGTGTGGCACTCCCTGTTCCTGCAAGGTGCGAATCGCTGTCAGCGAACCAAAAACGGCATAGCCATCATCTGCGCCACCGCGACCATAAAGTTTGCCGTCCTTGATGACAGGCGTCCACGGATCGAGATCGTCATCCCAGCCGCTGAATTCCGGTTGTTTGTCATAGTGGCCATACAGCAATACGACATCATCGGATGCGCCGGGTATGTCGATGAAGAGCACCGGAGTCCGGCCCTCGAGGCGCACGACTTCAACTTTCATGCCCGCGATTGGCTGCGCTTTGCACCACTTCTCGAACATGGCAACGGCCTGATCCATGTAACCATGTTGCTCCCAGTCGGGATCGAACATCGGTGACTTGTTTGGAATCTTGATGTACTCGCACAGTGCGGGAATGATCGATCCGTCCCATGCCTGGTTGACGAATTCTTCTGTAGTTTGCTTATCCATAGTCTTGCTTTTAGCAGCCTCCGAAAGCAATGATAGTGGATCAGTTCCGATCCACTGCGAACACAAGAGTGAATTAAAATGATTCCGAATCCAAGAACAATAATGATTAGCCGCAGCCTGGGCATACTTTTCATGATTTTGGCCGTATCGTCGAGCGCTGACGTCATCGTTGGTGGCAACGGATCCCGCTGCAGTGAAGACCCGGCCTGCATAAATCGACTTCATCCCGATATCCCGATGGTGGCGCGCGTCGCAGCAGGTGAGCGCATTGTTTTTATTGGCAGGGACGCCGGCGATCTTCATCTTGATCCGGATGAGTATTCCAGCGCGCCGGAGAGCCCGCGCGAAGGACTTGGTATCGTGCATCCGCTTACCGGGCCCGTTTATATTGAGGGCGCTGTTCCCGGCGACGTGTTGGCGGTGACCATCGTGGCCCTCAAACCTGGTAAAGAGGGCTGGACATATGCATCTCCCGGCGGATTTGGCGGTGATCAGGTGGGCACCGGGCAACGCTTCATCGTTTGGCGGTTAAACGAGAAATACGCAGAAAGCGATGCGCTGCCCGGAGTCAGGATTCCGAACGGGAGTTTTCCCGGTGTCGTAACGACTATGCCAGGTCCCTTCGAGTTAGAAACGATGCTAAGTCGTGAGCAACAGTTGGCGGATAGCGGCGGTGCAGTGCTGATGCCGGATTCCCATCTTGCCGAGCCCGCATCGTTGTGCGGTCCTGAGGGTAGCAAGCCGCAAGAGTGCCTGCGCACAATCCCGCCGAGAGAACATGGTGGCAATATGGATATTCGCTATATCACTACCGGTGCCACTGTTTACCTGCCGTGCTTCATCGATGGATGTGGTCTGGCACTTGGCGATCTTCATTACGCACAAGGCGATGGAGAAGTGTCGGGCACCGCCATCGAGATGGATGGAGAAATTACGGTCACCACGCGCATTGTCAAAAATGGTCCCGATTTGTCTCGGGGGCCGCACTACGAGGGGCCCGCATCAATGCTGGCAATTCCGTCCACACGGTTCTATGCAACCACTGGCTTTCCTTTGAAAGCAGAGAGCGACGTACCGCGGGATATTGCCTACCTTGCGTCCAGTAAAGTTGCCGGCCTGACCAATCTTTCCAAGGACGTCAATCTTGCTGCCGTGAATGCGCTGGTATCGATGGTCGACTACATCGTGGATGAATACGGTTACGATCGAACCCAGGCCTACCTGATTGCCAGCGTCGCTGTGGATTTGCGTATCGGACAACTGGTCGATGTGCCCAATGTTGGCGTGACAGCAATCCTGCCGGTGGATATATTTGTGCAATAGCGGTTACATTATTGACCTGAGATGACGAGTGGAATCATCACTTCCGCGAATCATTGCCCGGATTTTTCGACCTCAAGTTTCAATGCGATCAGTTCCAACAGGTCTTTGAGTGAGATAACACCAACCAGTTGATCATCGTCGACGACCATATAGCGTGACGGAGTGTCCGGTCGAATCATGGTTGCAAGCAACTTTTCCGTTTGCATATTGGCAGAGACAGTATTGGTTGCCGAGCTGGGATCCATAATCTCCCGGACCGTTTTATTTTGCCAATCATTCCTGGGAATTTTTTTGATGTGTTCAATACTGATGCAGCCCAGCAGATTCTCGCCGTCAACAACCGGAAACATCTTGAAATGGTGCCGGTATACGTAGTCCTCAACCCATTCGCGAACGCTTATCGATGGCGGAACGGTTACCGGGTCTCGTCGCATGAAATGGCTGATCGGCTGATCGTGCAAAAACTCATGAAACAGCAGCTGCTGGTATGAAGTTGCAGCGGCTCCACGCAGGAATAAACCGATCAGTAACCACCACATGCCACCGATAATATTGCCCTGAAAAAATGCAATCACACCGAGGATCATCAGCGCCAGGCCGAAGCCGCGGCCAATCCGACTGGAGATCAGGGTCGCCGACCGTAAATCGTTTTTCCAGTGCCATAGCGCCGCACGCAACATTCGACCACCGTCGAGGGGGAAGGCTGGTACGAGATTGAAGACTGCGACGACCGTATTGATAAGCGCAAGGGAGCTGCTCACACCGACAACCGGGGCCGGCCAGCCATTCGCCGTTGCCAGCGTCTCGATTTTGGAAAAAATGAAAGCGAGCAGGAAGCTGGCCAGCGGGCCGGCGATGGCCATCAGGAATTCTGACTTGGGACTCGGCGGTTCCTTTTCCATTTCGGCGACACCGCCGAATATAAACAGTGTAATGCCTTTGATCGGCATGCCGAAGTGTCGTGCGACCAGCGAATGAGAAAACTCGTGCAAGACGATCGAAAAGAATACGCCTACCGCGCTGGCGATACCCATCCAGGCGTACACCTGTTTGGACAGGCCGGGGTAGTCAACAGGGAATACGCCGGCACCCAAAGACCAGCTAATAAGCAGGGCCAGCAATAACCAGCTCAGGTCGAGCTTTACTTCAAAGCCAAATAAGGAAAACAGGCGATACTGCCCGAAGCCGAAGGATCGTTGTTCTCTACGTGCCATGGCGGAAATCTCATGCAAGTCTGAGTGACCGGGCGATATCGTTCATAGCCTGTCTCTCAAAATGTATTTTCAGATCTTTGATCTATTATGCCAGTGAAACAGATAGCTGCTTCACTGGCATAATAGTCCAATGCTGTCGCGTACTGCTCATGATCGATTCGCCATTATGGCGCTGACCGTTTTTGGCATTTTTTGGCTGTTGCTGGCTATTCGGCCGCTGCACCGGCCAGAATGGCTGCTCGAAAACGTCATCGTTTTTGCGGGTGTGCCTGTGCTCGTGCTATTGCACCGACACCTGCCACTATCAAGAATCTCCATTAGCCTGATTTTTGTTTTCCTGTGCCTGCACGAAATTGGTGCCCACTATACTTATGCAGAGGTTCCGTATGACCGTTGGTTCGAGTATTTGACCGGTAAAGGTCTGAGCGACTGGTTTGACTGGGAACGGAACCACTTTGACAGGGTAATTCATTTTCTTTACGGCCTGCTTATTACCTATCCCGTACGTGAGATCGTGCTGCGTATGTCTCACGCCAAAGGGTTCTGGACATATCTTTTGCCCGTCCTGATCGTAATCTCAACTTCTACAATCTTTGAGCTGCTGGAGTGGCTTGCCGCAGTCATCTTTGGTGGTGAATTGGGCGGCGCGTACCTCGGCATGCAAGGAGACATTTGGGATGCGCAAAAAGATATGGCACTTGCTGCGGCTGGCTCTATTGTAGCGACGATAATCCTGACTGGTGTAAATAGCGTGCTCGACAGGGACTTCGCGCGGGAGTGGGAGGAAAGTCTGCGAATCAAACACGCCGAACCTCTCGGCGAAGTTGAGATCGCAAGACTCCTCGCCGAGAACAAGGATGAAGAGAACGCAGATTGAGTCGTTTTGATCAGTCCTTTCATTCCCTGGTTGTTTTATCAACCAGGCAACCGGGAAAATGTGAGCTGCACGCCATGACATGCGTGATTGCCGCCTGATCGTACTCATCTCCTGAACGATACGACTCGAAATATTCATTAAGCCTGCGCACTCGATCCGGCATCTCGTTGACGGCCTGCAAGCCAACAGATACGCCGAAATTCGTAAACGCGAAGCGGGTGTCAGGCAGATACGGTTCGCGACAAAAGTATCCGGCAGAATTCCACATGCTATCCAACGTTCTCAGGCAACGTTGTTGTTGTATTTTCGCCCATTCCTCATCCGGGAAAAAATGGGTCAGCCAGAGCATCATGCCAAGGCCCAGATCCTGCGTAATGTCGAGGCTCGGATTGTATACATCGATCAGTGTTTTCATATCGGCAATTTCGGATGACAGCGCATTGTCATCGAGCATTCGATATGAAATGTATCCGTCATACGCATCCATTGCTCCAAACCCGACGCCAGGGTAAGGCCCGCTGAGGTCTTCCTGCATCTTCCAAAAAACTCCGCGGTCGCGTACCAGGAATGGCTCGTGAATCTGACGTGCGAGGTCAATACCAAGTTGTTTGTAGGTTGGCAAATGGCGACCAAGCATGGCGAGTGCAAACAACCACATCGCCAGATAATGAAAATACTGACCATCCCGGTCCGGTTCTTCGCCGATACGAATGCCAAGTGGCCGCCCAAGCACGCGGTTTACATCTGCAACGAGCCATTGTGCGTCATCGAGGAATGAGCGTTCGCCGAGTTCCTCGAAAAGTGAGACCAGCAACACAACGCCAAAGGCGTCCGTCCACAGATAGCGCAGCCCGTTTGGCCAGATTTGCTGTGAGCGCATCCAGCGCAGCTTGTTGCGAACATAAATAATCGCTTCTGTGGTGCTTGCGTCGTTCATAGTCCGAATGGATAGGTGTCGGGGAGCCCCTCCAGTTCCGCAGTGTCAAATGGCTGCACAGCACGGGTTTCATCGACCCAGATGTATTCATCGAACTGCTTTTGTAGCGCCGCCTGAAAATAGTGGCTTGCGAGTTCGGTTTCCGGCCGATAAATCACACCGATAGCACGTTCCAGGCGCTGTTTCGACAAAGCATCCCGGAGGCGCCCGGCTGGAAGGTGCCGCAGCCCGAGCAGGAAGCCCGGCAGACCGACATCATGAAATAATTTTTCATAGCTGCCGCGTACCGACGGCTGTACTTCCTTGATTTCCATTGCTCCATCCCAGTCCGTTGCAGCCGCAACTGTGCCATTGTGCGTGCCAAAGCCGATTGAGAAGGCCTCCTTACCGAATTCTTCGTGGCACAGGTGGCCAATATTTATTTCACCACGCACCGACATTTCGGTTGCCGCCGCATTGCCGATGTGAGAATTATGCGCCCAGATAATCGCCTTGCTATCGGGTGGATAAAAACGTCGCAGTGTCTGCAGCGTTTCAAACATATAACTATCTCGCAGGTTCCATGATTCTCGCGAGCCGTAATACATGACACGATAGTAACGCTCCGCGTTGGCAACCAATCGTGCGTTTTGTATGGCATCGAGAAACCGCTCTCCGTCATGTTCAGCATATTCACGGTGTTTTTTTGTCAACTCCATCAACATGTGAATGACTTCTTTCTCGCAGCTACGGTATGACCCGGAGAGTGCTGCCCTGCCGTAAGTTGCAGGATCTGCCTGCCAGGGTGTCAGGCAGCCATACCGCGCGCGTGCGATGTCGGCCGTCGCCGGATCTACTTCGTCAAGGTACTTCAGGATCGAACGTATTGAACTATAGAGGCTGTAAAGATCCAGGCCGTGAAACGCGACCCGCTGATCAGCGGACAGGCCCGTGTTGTGTATACGTAGCCAGTCAACGAATTCACGCACATCGTTATTGCGCCACATCCAGGTGGGAAAACGAGAAAACGCAGTCCACTCGGATGGTGGGAACTCAAAATGACGCACGTAGTGATCGATACGTGCTGCATCGGGCCAGTCGCCCTCGATTGCCACGAATCTGAAATCTTTCTTTGTAATAAGTTCAGAGGTTATGCGGCTACGCAATTTGTAGAACTCCGACGTGCCGTGGCTGGCTTCCCCGATCAGCACGATTTGCGCGTCGCCAATTCGTTCGAGTAGCGGATCGAGATTCGCCGTTTCAATCGAGTTGAAGGGCTCGCAGGCATCGGCGATTTCAGCTCTGAGCCAGTCATCCTCACTGTCTGGCGCCAGACCGCTCTTTGATGTAACCACTGTTTCGGCCGTTGTGGATTCTGCTCCCCAGCCTTCGGCGCCGACCAGTGGCACGAAACGCACAGTGGCCAGGTCCTCTGTCTGGAATTCGCTCTCCGAGATCCGCGTAACCCGTATCAACTCCTGGACGCTCTTGTCCTTACCAACAGGAATGACCATACGGCCGCCGATTTTCAATTGTTGCTTCAGGGATTCCGGTATCTCGGGTCCTCCTGCGGCCACTATGATGCCGTCAAATGGGGCATGCTCCGGCCAGCCGAGCGTTCCATCACCATGGCGTACCTCAATATTCTTGTAATTCAGATCTGCAAGCGTAGACGCGGCGCTTTTCGCAAGTTCCTCGATGCGCTCGATGGTATAAACTTCGCTGGCCGTTTCGCTCAGTATTGCCGCTGCATAGCCAGAGCCGGCGCCAATCTCCAGTACTTTTTCTCCGCCCCGGAGTGCGAGTGCTTCGGTCATAAAAGCAACGATGTAGGGTTGCGAGATGGTCTGGTCTGCCTCTATAGGCAGGGGAGAATCCTCATAAGCGAACTCGGCGAGTTCTCTTGGCAGAAATCGCTCGCGTGGAACCTTGCGCATTGCGCTGAGCACCGTTTCAGAACGAACACCGCGTGCCGCGACCTGGCTCGCTACCATGTTTTCACGCAACTCCGAAAAGTCAGTCATTGCAGTCCTCCACTTATGGCGAGATCGCAATTTAATTGATGGTGTCTCGCTCATACCAATCCGATACCGAAAAGCGCGCGATCACCATTCGCACTTGTACGTACGCAGGCGAATCTTGAGAAGCAAAGGGAAGAAATGGCGTTGCTTGCCGGCAGGCGGCTGGTTGATACAGTGACGTTAAGCCTCATTGCTGAGGCATCATCACCGTTAGTAGTCGGGCCAGAATTGTGCGCGGTATTTTAGTGGATCAGCGAGTACCAGGCCGCGCGACTTGCTTACTTCTTTTGCACTTAACGGTTTGAAGTTTTCTGGCAACGTACTGCTATTGAATTCGGTCAACATCCAGTTGAGGACATCGGCGAGTTGTTCGTCACTCATTGGAGTTTGCGATGAGCCCGGCACGCGGATGATGTAATCACGCCCCTCCGGTGTCGCAACAATCTTGCCAATGGTATTGCGCAGGCTGGGGGCGTTCGGCGGATCGCCGATGCCATTGGGCAGATGACAGCCACTGCAATGCAGCAGGTAGTTTTTTTCCGGATCAGCTCGTGCAGAAAGTGCACAAGCTACAAGCAACGCTGCCAGCAGCGCTTGTCGCCCGACGTACACGTCAGTCTTCAGTTGCGGCCACGCCCAGAACACCAGCAACCGTACAATGGTAGGTGCGTGATTCAGTACCGAAGCACCAGAGAACGGCACTGCTTTTTGACGGGTAATAGACCGGACGTTCCCGCACGGTATTGTGACACTCGCAACGATTGCATACTTCCTTGCCGCAGCAATCGTTGTAGGAAATCAGGTAGTCCCTGTCGTCGGCCGGGTTTTTACAGGTGCCCACCCACGTAATTGGTGAGGGCTCCGCGCCAGGCGGACAGGAAGTCGTCGTGCCACCACAGCAGGTACAGAGCGTGCCACTGAGCGCGCAATAGCGCCAGTAGTCACAGCTTTGCGGATCGCCAACCTCGCCAAATGACTCCTGGGCGAAAGGCCGCGACACCGGTAAAAGCGGTAAGAAGGCAGCACCGGCCAGCATTGCGCCAAGCTTGCCGATGAAACCGCGCCGCGATGTGCGCCTGGCCAGCTTACGGCTGCGCTCGTCGGTACGCCGGTCGAGCCAGGCGTAGGATTTGTCGATGAGGTTATCTTTTTTCATATGCTTTGTTCCTTCACCGGTTCTTCGGGTTCAGATTGAATCGATCCCATGTAATCCTGCAGCGTGGCTACACCTGTATCCATCGCCTCGATCAAACTTTCAAGGTGCTCGCGACTATTTACAAGACCTTTGCTTTGCAACGTGCCGTCGCCGCCGATCAAAATAGCAAATGGCAATTTGCTTACCTGGTAGCCGATGCCCAATGGCTGCGATAGCACATAAGGATACTTATCGAGCTCGAGATCCCGGGCGTAAGCATGATGTTGCTCTGGTTTATCGCCATCACTTGCAAAAATCAGTCGCAGCCGATTACGTTCAGTATTCGCCAGCGATTTGGCCGTTGGCACGAGAGACTTGCAAATCGGGCAGGTTGGCGAAATGAACATGACCAGTGTCGCGAAACCGTTTTCGTGAACGCCCCCGATCGTGAGCGGATTTTCGTCAAGGTCAGTCAGCTGCATGGCTTCGGTCATCTCACCTACTTTCGGTCCGGTCGTCGGCATTAATGCGCCGGCCGGCGCAACCCGCTCGTGCAAAATGCCGACCTGGCGCGCGAGTGCCAGCACGACCAGCGCCAAAATCACAACGATGACCCAGAGGACCAGGTTCGAAACCAGTAAGCCCTCAGTCACGCTTGTTCCTCCACGTGCCGATCGCGGCCCCGTTGGCCAGCAACTGGTTGGCCCCGGCGTAGAGCAGTGCGCTTGCCAGCAATGTGCTGCCGAGTGTCACATAGTCGATGACGCCAAAGGATCGTGCAGTTGTCGGAATGACGGCGACCAGGGCTAATGCAATGAGGATTGTGTTTCTCAAGATCAGCGCTGACGACAATTGCTGGTCGCCATCCGATGATCCGGCAACGCCACAGCCGCAGCCAATATGGATTCGGCCGCGAAGCAGATTGATGCCGATTGCTGATGTGTAAACTGCCAGCAATGCCGCACTTGAAACTGCGATCAACTCTGGCCGGTAAGCGGCAAACCAGCCAACGCTAAGCACGACCTCTACCAGCGGAACGATTCGAGCGACCGGTCCTGCCAGAACTCGTGGCATCACTCGGTATTCTTCCAGGATGACACGAAACTGCTGTGCGGTAGCAAACTTGTGCGCGGCCGCCAACAGGAAAAGCAGACCGAAACCGATCGATATGCTTTTCAGGATCAGCGGATCCAGCATCACTCAGAAATCCACCAGTAATGCTGCCGGAGGGCCCGCGTCTTCGATCGTTCTTTCAAGCTTTAACTGCAATGCATCATAAACATGCAGTCCTTCGTCAATGTCAGCGACGATCAGTTTTGGCTCGGATTCCTGTGTAACCATCACATTGTAAGCCGGGACCTCAAGTTCGATGCGCGCAATGCGCCGCCTCTGATTGATGTCGACAACCCATATCTCCGAGCCGGGCTCGTGATGTGTGTACTCTCCGCCCTGGTGCATCAGAACGTAGAGCAGACCAAGTTCCTCGTGAACAGCTGTGAGTTGCTGGCCACCGGGCAGCCATTTTTCTTCTACGTCTTCATCTGTAACGATCGACCACTGACTGACAACGAGTTGTGTTCCCTTCTTTGAAACATCAAATGCCTTGCCGGCATGTGAGATAAGCAGCCAGCCGTCTTTGCTTCGCGCGGGCACATCGAAAGCGGCATCCTCGTCAACATCGAAAAACTGCTCACTGCGCACGCGATTCGCTTCGTTACCACTATCGTCGAGTTGAATCAGCTGAATCGTGCCGTCACCACAAATCATGAGGAAATCGTTGTCAGCGATGGGCATCATGATTGCGCAGCCCGGTGTTGAAAGTTCACCGACAAAATTTCTGTTTTCAACATCGACAATTGATACTGATTGTGCCGGCGTCATATTGAAAACTAACAAATGACGGCCGTTTCCAGTCAGGCCGAGGTGGCCAGCAAAGGAGAGTACCGCAATTTTTTTCGGAATTTCGATCTCCGCGACGGGCGAGAGATTCTCATAGTCATAAATAGTGACGACGTCGGTACGGTCACCGTGAACACCCCGGGAGTAATAACTGTCCGCAGAATAAAATTCACGACGCGGACCATACGACAGTACGCTGGCCGTATTAAAGCCCGCGAGCGACAGCATGCCCTGCATTTCTCCGCTTGATCCGTCGTAGATATAGGCACCGGCGCCAGTTTTTGAAATAAACCAGTTCTCGCCAGGCGTCGACATGGTTTCCTGTCCAATCGTTTCCGCTTGGATCTGGGCATTGGCTGCCGGGATGGACAGCGCCAGACTTAGCGCCAGGTTCAGCGCAATGAGGGTGATGACGCGCATTATTCTTATCCTCCGTTGCCGGTGACTTTATTGTGTCAGTCCCATCAGCGCAGAATACTAGCACGGCGCAGCAGGGAGCGGTGCCTCGCCCCATAAAGTGCAACACTATTGGGCAGTTTGTCATTTGCCTTGGGGTAGTGGCAGAATCGTTTCATGCGCTGCCCGTCGGCGACTTTCAGGATGCGCTGTATTGAATGCGAAGGTAATTGCAGGGACATGTATCGCAGTGATCGCTGTTGTGATCACGCTCTATGATGTGCAACCAGGATTTGCGTTCTCGATGCCGGGAGAATTTGATCAGCCCGACCCCGATCAAGAGGTACTTTATCAACAATGTTACCGGGCGCAGGATGACCAAATTCACGACACCGCATTTCGCACGATTGACAATCCCGATGTGCAAAAAGAATTTATCAATACCAGCAGGGCGCGTGCAACCATTGAGTGTCGCAATGAATTTCCGCGGGAGTGGGTAACGATTCGTCAGCCGTTTCGCCTAAACCTGTTCGATATGCATCCGCGCTACTGGTAAGTCCGGTATGCGCTGTGAAAAATCACGACTGGCCAAATCCAGAAAAGAATTTTTGGTGTTCGGTGACAATGCGTGCCGTTTCGTCATCTTCGACATTCGTTGAGTAGTCACCCAACTTAAAAGTACCGCCGAGTAACAAAACATCAGAGCGTGGAAACATATACAGCTGGCCCTGACCGCCACCAAATGTCATGTAGTCGATCGCGGGATCGGGTGGCAGGAACACCAACTGACCCTTGGCGGGTGTCAGCTCATTATCATCGAATAATTTTGCTGCTCCGAGGCCGGTGCAGTTAAAGATAACGGATTCGGCTAAAGACAGAACGTCGTCCTTGTCTGCAAAGTTGCGAATAACAAATCGTCCACCGGCAATCTGAAAATCTTCTGCTAATTGCCTAAGGAGCGTCCCGGGATCGAATTGCATGGTAACGAACCGTCGCACATAGGGTGATGTGAACGGATGCTCGCCTGGTCCCAGGTTCGCCGAATAGGGATAAAGATCAGAAAATCCTCCTTCTTCTTCACTCGCGTCGAATGGAGTTTCGCTCATGGAATAGGCTTCCATCCAGCGCACCCCGTAATCGGCACCACCCAGGTTAGTAAAGGCATGGTGCGCAATTCGCGCCGCCCAGTTCAATTGCGACTTAAAGGCAGCGGAGGAAACATCAGGGTCATGGACGCTATAAGGCCCCCATTCGCCAGCTGCTGCATTAGAAGTTGTGTGGCGTGCCACATTGCGCGTGTAGATCGTGACTTTCCAGCCAGCGTCCTGCAGCAAGCGGGCACTGGTCAGGCCCATAATGCCACTGCCAATAACGGCTACTTCACCGGGTTGCATGCCGAGCGTTTCACGAACGGCCAAAGCAGAGGAGCCCCAGGAAAGGCTTAAACCGCCGCCGCCGTGCCCATAGTTATGGATCACAGTCTTATCGTCATATTGCTCGCTCTTTACGACGAAACCCGCAGGACGATACGGCCGGTGACCGACGATGACGCGTATGACGTTATCCATCGATATGCGTGGCGCCACCCAAGGTTTCCTGGAATAAGCCCGCTCGTATTTTGTACTACTGGCCACCATCGGCGCGCATCCGCCCAGCGTCGCCGCAAGCCCTCCGGCAGCAATTGTTTTAAGCAGGTTGCGACGAAGCTGGTTGTTACGCTTTGCCATCGAATTTGCTCCCCCTCGAAAATGAGCGTAGCCAAGACTAGTGCCTGATGAACTCAAACTCAATTTTTTGATTACCATCTGATACAGGCCTTTCCAAGTAAAGATGCTTCTCGTACAGTGTTTGTAACGACCCATTGTGGAAAGGCTCGGGGAAGCTCATGAAAGACAAAGTCACGCGTCGCGATTTTCTTAACGGTACACAAGTGGCCATTGGCGCATCCTTAATGTCGCCATGGACTGATGTTTTTGGCGCCGATCCCGACAATTCCGCAAAATTTGCGTTGGGCCCGGATTATTATCCGCCGGGCAAGACCGGTCTGCGCGGCAGTCATGATGGTGCCTGGGAAACGATGCATGCCCGTGTATCCGGAGCAACCTGGCCGAAAACGGCCCCTGAAGATGAATACGACCTGGTCGTCGTCGGCGGCGGTATCAGTGGCCTGTCCGCGGCGCACTTCTTTCGCAAGAGCAATCCGGGCGCGAGTATCCTGATTCTGGACAACCACGACGATTTTGGCGGGCACGCCAAACGCAATGAATTCTCAATCAATGGCGAGACTCGCATCGGCTACGGTGGCACTGAAACCATCGACACGCCGTCTGCGTATACGCAGGTCGCGAAAGACTTGCTGGTCGATATCGGCATCGACGTGCAAAAGTTTTACGACGCCTATGACCAGGATCTTTATTCATCGATGGGCCTCGGTAAAGGCATTGTGTTTGATAAGGAAACCTACGGCGAGCAAAAACTCGTGGTCGGATACAACAAGATTCCGTGGGAAGAGTTTGTAGCAAAATCGCCGATGTCGGAGCAGGCACGGAAAGATTTTTTACGACTGTGGACTGATGAACGTGATTATCTGCCGGGTCTGACTCGCGAAGAGAAAGTTCAAAAACTTCGCAAAATGAGCTACAACACATTTCTGCGTGACATTGTGAAAGTGGATCAGCAGGTACTGGAAATTTTTCGTCGCTGGGGCATGAGTTTCTGGTGTGTCGGTAGTGACGAAATTCCGGCCTCTGCAGTGCAGGGTTACGACGGTGGCATGCCTGGGCTCAATCAAACCCTGAAAAGAGTCGGTTATCGCGGCGACGAGCCGTATATTTTCCATTTTCCGGATGGCAATGCCTCGGTTGCGCGATTGCTGGTTCGCAAACTGATTCCGGATGCTGTACCTGGGTCAACGATGGAAGATGTGGTGACTACCAGGGTCGACTATTCGAAACTCGATCAAAGTGGTTCACCGGTTCGGATACGTCTCAACAGCACTGTCGTGAACACGAGTCACACAGCGAACGGCGGTGCGGTTGATATTACCTACGTTCACAGTGGTGATGCGCATACAGTACGAGCGAAGAAGTGCGTCCTTGCCTGTTACAACAGCGCTATTCCTTATATATGTTCCGACTTGCCGGAGGAGCAAAAGAAAGGTCTGTCCTATAACGTCAAAATCCCACTGACCTATACCAAGGTATTGATTCGCAACTGGCGTGCTTTCGCGGAGTTGGGGATGGATTTCGTTTATTACACCAACGGCTTTTTCAAACAGGCCGAGCTCGACTACCCGGTATCTATTGGCGACTACAAATTTGGTAGTTCGCCGGATGATCCGATGGTCGTGCACATGTGTTATGTGCCTTATTTCGCAGATATCCAGGGCCCGGATCAATGGCGGGCAGGTCGTCGTAAACTACTGGAAACATCATTCGGCGATTTTGAGGGACATGTGCGCGATCAGCTTGACCAGGGACTGTCCGGTGGGGGATTCGATGCCGGGCGCGACATTCAGGCCATAACGGTCAATCGCTGGGCGCATGGTTATTCCTATAGTCCGGGTTTGACGTGGGAACCTGATTACGCATCAGAAGCTGACAAACCCTGGGTCAAAGGTCGCAAGCCATTTGGCAGGATCGCGATAGCGAACTCAGACGCAGGCGCCAGGGCGGATACGAATGCTGCTATTACGCACGGATTTCGAGCTGTTCAGGAGTTGACCGCTACCTGATCGCAATCTTCGAGCCAGCCCTGGTAGGTCACGATGTGGCCGACAATCGGCAAAACAATTTCTACATGAAAATTAAATTTGCCATTGCTTGCTATTTCGAGCATTTTTCCAGCTGGCGCGAGCCATTGCGGCATCGGGATGCCGAAGAATGTCCATCGTCTTGTAACGTAGTGCAGGGTAGCGTGGTCGAGCACTAAAGCCATGCCGAATTTGAACGGGCCAAATCGCTCACAGATCAGCTGCGAAAAATAACCTTTGCCGACAGAGATTTCGCTTGAAAATGTGCGGCCGTCGAAGTCGCGCGCCCATTTCTCCGTGTCACCGATTCGTTGTATATCTACAGTGACAGTGACAGCGACGTCGTCACTGGTAGCCGGAAAACCGACGAGCCGCGCTACGACTCCAGCTACCAGCGAACGGCCCCTGCTAACTGTTGCCTGACCCTTGAATCGCTTTTTGTTTTTTATGGTGTGCAGGTCTCTGATCTCAGGTGGCAACTCCATCCAGGCATCTGCCAGAACCTGTCGAAACAACGACCATTCACCGGATGCGGGATACTCGCGAATGCCGGTGTTGATTTTGAATTGGCGGAACATAGGTTTGTAATCATCCAGTCCCAGTATTCCCATCGCCGGCCGCGCGCCAGCTGCAGGCGGTTCATTCCCCAGGCACTTGCGAATGATTGCAACCGCTGCCAATACGGGAACCATTGGCCCGTCGTCACCGTCTGCAACAAGATGCCATGAACGTAAAATATTTTGTTGTTCTGTATTCGTGCCGCGAACTTCCATGAACATGCCACCACGATGCTCACCCCAACTCAGGTGATTCATAAAAAAATGCATGGTTGCAGCCAATGGTCTGATGGAGCCAAAAACTCCGAACTTGACACATCGTGCCAGCAATCGAAGCAGTGCCTGGTAGCTCGCCGGCATTGTCGCCACACCAAACCAGACATTACTTGCCGGTGGATCAAGGGATGCCAGTAGTTGCAAATCGGGCACATCGAGCAATGAAAATGTCATAGGCCGCAACGGCAGGCAGCCGGGTGGCGCAATTGTGTAGCGCCGACTTTCCGTCAATGCATGGGTCTGCGCCAGTTGGTCGTCTCGCTGCACAAGCAACGGCTTTCCTGCATAGGTGGCGATGGCCTTCACGACATTCAAACCGAGCCCGGCAAACGGGGACGGTGCAATACCGCCGGTAATTGAGTCTACGCTGGTGAGATCGCTGCTCAGATGCTCAACAATCGCAGCAGTCAAAACCGGACAGGTACTGGCACCGGACAAAACAAAGACCTCCTTTTGTTTCGCGGTGGAATCAAATCTGGAGATGTTCTGTACAAAAGCAGAACCGTCGGCAAGATCGAGATAATGAGCGCCGCAGGCGATTGATGCCTCGACGACTCGATATGGATCGACTCCGTAAGATTGAAACGGTCCCGATGCGTCGATGACGATGTCAGGCATTTGCTCATTGAGCTGCTGGCGCACATCACCATCGCGATCAAACTGGAGTGGAATCAACGTTGCTCGACCCCCCTGCGCGCTGACAAAGTCCGCCGCTTTATGTAAAGCCCTGCCAGCAACCAGGATCGATAATTCGGACTGGTCGGAAAGCAAGCGCACAAGGCGCCCGCCAAAGGTGCCATAACCTCCAATAATCAATAACTTAAGGTGGTCGATTTTCATCTATCAAGTCCTTGCCAGAGCTTCCATTTTATCATATATTTCTGTTAGTACAGAAATAACAGAAATTACCCATTGACTGGAAATCTAAAGGAAGTGGCGAACATGAGAGCCCAACGCGTACGCAGAATCCCCCTGCAATCTGGCAACCTGAATCCCTGTAACCAACTGTCTGTCTCCCCATTTTGCATTGCGGACCCGGTTTATCGGGATATTCTCGGCGACTTTGCCTGGTCCAGGCTGAAGCCCGAGGTACGCCAGCGATTCTCAGTACGACCCGCTGCGGAGCAGTGCGTTCGTTATGTTGGCGTAATGGAGAGCGTCGAACTCTCGTGGATGGGCTGGTTGTTCGCCCAGGTTTGCCGACTGATAGGCACACCGATTGCCCCATTTCGGGGCAGGAACGTGCCAATGCGGATCGAGCTCGTCCAGGACAAAGCATTGAACGGAGTCGCATGGCATCGTATTTACTATTTCGGGCGCGGCCACGTTTTCACGGTTCGCTCGACCAAGAGTAAGGGAAGTCATGGCGAGCTTGTCGAGCACATTGGCTGCGGATTTTCGATGCGACTGAAATTGTCAGAAAGGGGAGGGAATCTTGTATTTACAAGTACTGCCTACCAGTTATCAATCGCGGCTCGGACTTTTCAAATTCCTGCGCTTCTGACACCAGGCATAACGACCGTTACTCACGAGCAAATTGTGGGTGACCGCTTTCGATTCAGCCTTAGCGTCGATCACCCTGTACTCGGAACCACAATTTTTCAGGACGGCGAGTTTTACTCTGATGTCAGTGAACGATAGAGCATTTCCGTCATTCGTTCTGTAGTGATGAAACCCCAGTTCCAGACGTCGTGATAGTCGGCCAGAGGATTTTCAGCAAGAATCTCTTCCTTCGACTTGCCAGCGTCTACCAACGCTTTTACGCGTGCCTGCGTATCAATCAGCATATCCAGGGCCGCTTGCAGATCGGCTTTGTTTGCGAGAACGCCGTGGCCCGGAATAATTTTCGTCTGGTCATTTGCTATAGCAAGAAGTGTTTCCTGTGCGGCGATGTACCCGCTAACGCTGCCACCGCTGTCGAGATCGATAAACGGAAACAGTCTGTTAAACATGGCATCGCCAGCGTGAATCACGTTGACCTCAGGAAAGTGAATAGCGGAATCACCATCGGTGTGCGCATTTGCCACATGAAAAACCCGTGCTGTATGGCCGTTGAGATGGAAGGTCACCTCGCCGGTATAGGTCAGTTCGGGAAGCGCATCATGGGCCGCTTCATCTGCGACCATTCTGCTGCGCAATTTCTCATGTGCAACGATCGACGCACCTTTTTCATGCAGGGCGGCATTGCCGCCGACATGATCGCCATGCGCGTGTGTATTGATCAGGAAATCGAGGGGATCACCGGTTATCGCCTCGATAGCCGTAATGGTCACCGCGGTAAGTGGTTCCAGCCCGGCATCGATTACAACGACGCCGTCATCACCGGTAATCAAGCCAATATTGCCGCCGGCAAAACCGCCCTGGCCCTCCAGCATATAAAGCCCGGGGGCAAGTTCGGTTGATTTGAACGAAATCTCGTTTTCCTGCGACATCGCCATGCCGGACAGTACAAGTGCGAGAACAAAAATTAATATTTTCCTGATTTGGACCATGATGATCCTCCTGGCTGCGATGTGCGAGAACGATAACTTAGATATGTAAATTGCGATAGTCAGAAACTGGTCTTGCAAAGAGTATCAGCTCAGATTCTGGTCCCAAACATCTCGCCCGCTGGGCGGGCTCCTACATTACTAATTAGAATTGTAGGAGCCCGCCCAG
>CAYOHF010000026.1:0-37062 GCA_964403695.1 uncultured Woeseiaceae bacterium
ATGTAGGAGCCCGCCCAGCGGGCGATGTCTCAAATCGGCAAGAATAGCGGAACAATCGCGCCAACGCTTCAGTCCACCGCCAGGAAACTCGCCTTTATGGGACAGCAGAGGTGCGGAATCATTGTTGTCTCATTAACTCAAAATCGGCCTTGATATCAAGAATTCGCGGCATCTTCACTTTCGTACCGTTCTGAACGCTGAAACCAAGGCACATTAGTTTAGGCAGCCGCTCCCACGGTACTTTTGGCAGGATCGTGGGAGCGGCTTCAGCCGCGAATGACTGTTCCGGCACCCTCTCCCATCACTTACATTGCTTAACAGCACCGGTGAGACAGGTTATAGTTTCTATATGAATCGTTTTCGCGGCAAGAGAGCACTGTTTCCCAGCATTCTGCTGGCGTTCCTGCTGCTCACAGCACAATTTGCCGGCTTAGCGCATGCCTACGAACATGATCCCGGTGCGGCGCAAAGTCAGACGTGTACTACCTGTATTGCAGCCAGTCAGCTGGCGTCTGCCTGTGTAGATATTCCGGCCGCTACCGATCGTGACACTCCCAGACCTTTGCGGTGTGCGATACAGGATATTGAATTCGATTCTTTCCACGCCATTGTCGTTCGGCAACGTGGTCCACCAGCAGCACTCTGACATCGTAGCAAGCAGACTATGAAACGATGAAATCACTGGGAACTGATTCCGTGTGATTCGCATCTGATACGGCAGAGGCGGCCGATTAGCCGCCCTCAGCCACATCGACAGAGTGACGTGTCAAATGAAATATTTCAGACCAATATTGGCGCTGCTGGTGCTTACGACGCCGGCATTGCCAGTTCATGCAGACGATTTCGACGATGAAGTTGCCGAGCTTCGACAGCTACTGACAGAGATGCAACGGGATTACGATTCACGGATCAGCGATCTCGAGGCGCGACTGGCAAAAGCAGAGCGTCAGTCGCGAGGTGCGGAACGTAGTGCAGATGAAGCGATCGAGCTGGCGGAGCAGACCGCAATCGACCAGACATCCGGTGCCACGTCGCTAAATGCCTTCAATCCCGCAATTGGCACTGTGTTCGTTGCCGGATATTCGAACGTCGATCCTGGCTGGACCGCGATCCCCGGCTTCATCCCGGGCGGCGAACTCGGCCCCGGCGGTGCCGGATTCTCACTTGGAGAGTCTGATTTCAATTTGCAGGCAAATATCGATTCGAATTTCTACGGCAATCTGACCCTGGCAATCGCGAGTGAAGATGGAGAAACCGAGCTCGAACTCGAAGAAGTCTGGATACAAACCACATCGTTGCCGAGCGGATTTATGCTCACAGGCGGCCGGTTTTTTTCAGAAGCCGGTTACCTGAATAAATTTCACCGTCATGCGGATGATTTCAGCGACAGACCCTTGCCTTACCAGGCCTTTTTTGGCGGCCAGTACGTTGCGGACGGACTCCAGCTACGTTGGGTTGCACCGACTTCCCTGTTGGTTGAACTGGGTACGGAGCTCAACTGGGGAGGCGGATTCCCCGCAACAGCGAACAACGAAACTTCGCCCGGCGCTTATACATTATTCACCAATGTTGGCGGTGACATCGGCCTGAGCAACAGTTGGCAAGTGGGCCTGTCGTGGCTGTCAGCTGACGTAATTGATCGCGAAAGCGGCACGCCCGGCGAGTCGTTTTCGGGGAATAGCGAACTGGCGACTGTCGATTTCGTCTGGAAGTGGGCGCCGGATGGCAACGCGACGCAAAGAAATGTCAAAGTCCAGGCGGAGTATTTTCATCGGTCCGAGGATGGAGCTTTTGCGGGCATGCTGTACGACGGCAGCCAGACCGGGTGGTATGCGCAAGGTATCTGGCAATTCATGCAACGATGGCGAGCGGGTTATCGGCATGATGTCGTCGATGCAGACAACGGCCCGTTGTTCGCCGGCACGATACTTGAAGATCCCGGACGAGCATCGAGACGTGACTCGCTTATGCTCGACTGGTCGTTGAGCGAGTTCAGTCGCCTGCGCCTGCAATACATCGACGACCAGGTCTTGTCTCAATCAGACCAGCAATGGTCGATTCAGTACATCATGAGCCTCGGCGCTCATGGCGCTCACGAATTCTAGGAGCAGCAAACATGCACAGATTTTCCGTTTTCTTACTCACGTTATTGTTGCCGTTCGCTGCCAGCGCACTGGAGATTTTTGTTTGTGAACCCGAATGGGGATCGTTGCTGGAGGAGCTTGCCGGGGACAACGCCGAGATTACAGTCGCTACCACTGCGTTTCAGGATCCGCACCGCCTACAGGCCCGCCCCAGCCTTATCGCTGCTGCGCGCCGAGCCGATCTCGTTGTGTGCACCGGGGCGGATCTCGAAATCGGTTGGCTACCCCTGTTGTTGCGTCGTTCCGGTAACCCGAAAATTCAGGCTGGTAATCCCGGCTACTTCCTCGCTACAAATTTCGTGCGCCGTCTCGAGGTACCAAAAAGCATCGATCGCGCGCAAGGAGACGTACATCCCCAGGGAAACCCGCACATCCACCTTGACCCAAGAAATATTCGGCGCGTTGCCGATGCACTCGCGGAACGGCTGACAGTTCTGGACGCAGTCAACAGTAACGCTTACCAGGCAAGGCTGGAGGATTTTCAGTCGCGTTGGCAGGATGCTACGGAGCGATGGGAGGAACGGGCGCTGGACCTTCAGGGCATGCGACTAGCATCCCATTCGCGCATTTTCAGTTACCTGGCAAATTGGCTCGACCTGGATATCGTCGCGACGCTTCAATCGAAACCAGGTATACCGCCGAGTGGTGCGCAGCTCGCGGCGTTGCTGGAACAGCTCACGCCAAATCCGCCGCTGGGCGTCATCCGTACGCCCTACGAGAATGAGAAACCGTCGATGTGGCTGGCGGAACGACTCGGACTTGCCGAGATTAAACTGCCGTTTACGATTGGTGGCTCTGATGACTCGAACGATTTGTTTAGCCTCTATGATGAGACCATTCGTATACTGGAGGAGCATAACCCTTGAGTACGTTTGAACTGAGCATCGTCATTCCCGCATTCCTGGCCAGCCTGCTGGTCCTGAGCACACACGTGCCATTAGGTACTGAAGTGCTACGACGCGGCATCATATTCATCGATCTTGCAATTGCGCAGGTCGCAGGCCTGGGAGTCATTGCTGCAAGCGCAACCGGCTGGGAGGCCGAGGGCTGGCTGGTACAAATCGTCGCGGTTTCGGCGGCGCTGCTGGCTGCCTACATTCTGCACTGGACGGATCGGCGCTGGCCGGAAATTCAGGAGGCCTTGATCGGCATATCCTTCGTTCTCGCCGCAACCGCCGGAATAATATTGCTGGCGGGCAACCCACACGGTGGCGAACATCTGAAGGAATTGCTGGTCGGCCAGATACTCTGGGTAAATTATGATCAGTTATTGCCGGTCGCTATTGTCAGCGGGCTGGTACTGGTCACCTGGTACTGGATGCGTGATCGACTGCAAGGTTTCGGTTTTTACGCGCTTTTTGCTTTCGCGGTGACAGCGTCAGTACAACTGGTGGGTATTTACCTGGTTTTCGCCTGCCTGATTATTCCGGCGCTGGCGACCCGGCATATCGCCAGGCGAGGCCTGCGGATTGCTTGTGGCTACGGTGTTGGTATAGCTGGATGCATGGCTGGACTTGTCGTATCTGTCAGTGCCGACCTGCCCGCTGGCGCCGTTATTGTATGGTCTCTTGCAACGTTCGCGCTGATATTCGCATGGACGGTGTGGCCGGTCATTAGTCACAAAGACCAAATCCTCAAACAGGAACCCTGAAACTGCGACTCTGCCCTTGCGGCAAGTCGGTTAAAAAGCCTAGCATGGGCCTATATAATTCGGTCGATTGAAGAGAAAAGCAGTGCCAGTGTCCCAACCAGAAGTGTTAATTAGCGCAGAGGAAATCCAGGCCCGCGTAACTGAACTGGCTGCGCAAATTTCTTCCGATTATGCCGACAAGGGCGAACTGGTTCTTCTCGGCGTTTTGAAGGGCGCCTTCATTTTTCTGGCTGACTTGTCACGCGCCCTGACAATTCCGCGACAAATCGAATTTATTGCTGTGTCGAGTTATGAGCATGGTAGCGTTCGCAGCGGCGCGGTGCGCCTCGTTCTGGATGTTCGCGAGAGTATTGAAGGCCGACACGTGCTTATTGTCGAGGATATTGTCGATACAGGACACACCCTGCACTACCTCATTGATATGCTGAAATCCCGCAACCCCGCATCCGTTCGCGCCTGTTCGCTCGTGCGCAAAGAACTCAGCGCCGAGGTCGATGTCAAAATAGACTACCTGGGGTTCAATGTTGGTGATGAGTGGATCGTAGGCTACGGACTCGATTTTGCTGAACACGATCGCACGTTGCCTTACATCGGCATCGTACAACCGGACGATCAATAGACATAGTACAACCTGACGATCAATAAACTTTATTTTCAGTGATCGGCGCAGTCGCCGGTTTCGACTTCGATTGTAGAGTGGTTGATGCCGAATTCCGCTTGTAAGATCTGTTTGACGCTGCGCACCACCGCGGTCACGTCAGCCACACTCTCATCCAGAACGACATGCATCGTCAGCATCAGGTTCTGCGGAGTCTGGCACCATACGTGCACGTGATGAATTCCACTCACATCAGGAACAGTCGAAATAATTTTCGCCTGTATATCCGCAATGTCCAGCCACTCGGGAGTGCCCTCAAGGAGAATGTGAGCACTACGCCGGACAAGCTTCCAGGCGCTGCGCAAAATGAGCATCGCAACCACTACTGACAGAATCGGGTCGATCGGCATCCAACCAGTCGACAAGATTACAATCGCCGCTACGATGGCAGCGACGGACCCCAGTAAATCACCGACTACGTGCAATGCGGCACCGCGCATATTGAGATTCTGCTGGTCTCCGCCGTGCAGAACGATGAAGGCAACGATATTGACAATCAGCCCCGCCCCCGCGACGACCAGCATCGTCTGGCCTATCACGTCAGGTGGATCAATAAACCGGCGTACGGCCTCAACCAATATCCAGCCAACAATCACCAGCAGACTCAGGCCATTGACGAACGCGGCAATGATCTGAAAACGTTGATAGCCGAAACTACGCTTCTTGTCAGCCGGGCGGACGCTGACCCGAAAAGCAAATGCGGTCAATGCCAGCGCCATTGTATCCGTGAGCATGTGGCCGGCATCGGCAAGTAGCGCCAGCGACCCCGACAGTACTCCGCCAACCACCTCGACCAACATGAAGGCAGCAGTCAGACCGAGCGCAATCTGAACGCGTTTTATATTTCCTTTCTGGTTAGCGTGATCATGGCTCATTCGTCGATGGCGCGTGGCACCCGAATGTTTTCGACCAGATGCTGGATTCGCTCTGGTGGTGGCGCTGTCATGTAGCTCACCGAAATGATGACGAATATATTCAACAGCATGCCGATAGCGCCAATGCCCTCCGGCGATATGCCAAACAACCACTGCTCCGCTACATTCTCACCCCAGGGTGCGCCAGCCCATTTCAGAAACAGACCTTTGAAATATTCGATATATCCATAGGTAAAAATCAGGCCTGTCAGCATGCCGGCGATAGCGCCCTGTTTATTGGCTCGTTTAGAGAATATACCCAGCAAAATAACAGGAAACAGCGACGCCGCTGCGAGGCCGAAGGCAAAAGCCACGACTTGCGCGACCCAACCCGGTGGATCAAAACCCAGGTAGCCCGCGATTACGATCGCAAATGCCGCAGCAATACGGCCCGCAAGCAATTCGTTTTTCTCCGAAATATGCGGTACAAATATGCCTTTGATCAGGTCGTGAGAGACGGCGGCTGAAATCACGAGCAACAGTCCGGCAGCAGTGGATAGTGCCGCAGCGATACCACCTGCGGCTACCAGCGCTATCACCCAATCCGGCAGACCCGCTATTTCCGGATTCGCCAGCACCACGATGTCACGATCTACCGTTAACTCATTCCCTTGCCAACCGTAACTGTCCGCGGTCGAGCTGAAGTCGCTGTTACCATCATCGTAATACTGAATTCGGCCATCGCCGTTCTTGTCAGAAAACCCGACCAGGCCGGTTTTTTCCCAGGTGTGCATCCACTCAGGGCGTTCGTCGTAAAGAATATTGCCATCGACCGCGCCCACCTCACCCTGCTGAATAGTATTGATGAGGTTGTAACGGGCCATCGCTCCCACTGCCGGGGCAGTCGTATACAGGATTGCGATAAACAACAATGCGTAACCGGCAGAGATACGTGCGTCGCGAACTTTCGGCACAGTAAAAAATCGGACGATGACGTGTGGCAGACCGGCAGTCCCAACCATCAGCGCCAGCGTAATACAGAATACGTCGATCGTGCTTTTGGTTCCGCTTGTATAACGATTAAAGCCGAGCGACGTAACGATGTCGTCAAGCTTGTCGAGCAAACTAACACCAGACCCGGTAATTTCGCTACCGAACGCCAATTGTGGAATGGCGTTGTCCGTAATCTGCAATGCGATAAAAATTGCTGGAACGGTATACGCAAATATCAACACGCAATACTGCGCAACCTGCGTATAGGTGATGCCCTTCATACCGCCAAGCACTGCATAGACAAAAACAATCCCCATGCCGATGACCAATCCTACGGTCACCTCGACTTCCAGAAATCGCGAAAATACGATACCGACACCGCGCATTTGCCCTGCGACGTAAGTAAACGATACGAAGATCAGGCAGATGACCGCGACGATGCGGGCCGTTTTCGAGTAATAGCGTTCGGCGATAAACTCAGGGACCGTAAACTTGCCAAATTTCCTGAGATACGGCGCAAGAAACAACGCCAGCAGAACATAACCACCGGTCCAGCCCATGAGGTAGACGGAACCGTCATATCCGAGGAAAGAAATCAGTCCGGCCATCGAAATAAACGATGCAGCACTCATCCAGTCTGCTGCGGTGGCCATACCGTTTGCGATCGGCGAGACGCCTTTGCCGGCAATATAGAAGTCGCGCGTATTATGCGCCCGCGACCATATTGCGATACCGATATAAAGCGCAAAGCTCGAGCCTACCACGAGATATGTCAGTGCCTTTAATGACATATGTACTGCTAGTCCTCGTGGACGTCGTACTTACGATCCATCTTGTTCATGCGCCAGGCATAAAAGAAGATCAGTGCGACGAAGATATAAATTGAACCCTGTTGAGCAAACCAGAAGCCAAGCCTGAATCCGCCAATACGAACAGCATTGAGTTGCTCAACAAACAGAATACCGAAACCGTAGGAACAGATGAACCAGACCAGCATACAGCCAGTCACGAGGCGCAGGTTTGCGCGCCAGTATGCGGCGCGATTTTCTGGTGTCATTGATATCCCCGGCGGGTTTTTGTGTACCCAACTCTTATTGTCAGAGCACAATCTAACAGAGCACAATGTATTATTCACGGCAGATCAGAAATGCGTCATAGACATCCAGGCTAAGAGGAGAGCCCACAAGTGACATCTGCAGCGCCTTATGCGAAGAAATTCGTCGAAGTACATGGTAAACAAGTGGCATACATGGAGGCCGGCGCCGGTGATCCGATCGTGTTCCAACACGGCAATCCGACCTCGTCGTATCTCTGGCGAAACGTTATTCCACTGCTGGCGGAACAAGGCCGATGTATTGCGGTAGACCTGATTGGTATGGGCGACTCCGACAAGCTCGATAACCCCGGACCGGACAGTTATCGATACGTCGAGCATCGCGACTATTTGTTTGCAGCCTGGGACAAGCTGGGCATCCATGATCGGGTTACCTTTGTTGTTCACGACTGGGGGTCGGCGCTCGGCTTTGACTGGGCTAGCCAGAATCCGCAATCGGTACTGGGCATTGCCTATATGGAGGGCATCGTCAAACCGTTGTCCTGGAATGACTGGCCAGAAGCAGCAACCGATATATTCAGGGCCTTTCGCAGCAGCGCTGGTGAAGCAATGGTTCTCGAGAAAAACATCTTCGTCGAGCGGGTTCTGCCCGGATCTGTACTGCGCAAGCTGACGAGTGACGAAATGAACGAGTATAGAAAACCGTTTCTCAATCCCGGAGAGGATCGACGACCGACACTAACCTGGCCACGGCAAATTCCAATTGATGGTTGTCCGGCAGACGTTCATGACATAGTCGCAAACTACTCCGACTGGCTGCGAAAATGCGATATTCCAAAACTTTTCATTAACGCGGAGCCGGGAGCAATATTGACCGGTCCGCAGCGTGAATTCTGCCGCAGCTGGAAAAACCAGGTCGAAATAACCGTGCCGGGAAATCATTTCCTGCAAGAAGACTCTGCAGCGGAAATTGGCCAGGCGATCGCCAGCTGGCATAAGGACATTACCTGTCAACAATGATTGATATGCTGGTTTCAGCATCGCAATATACGCAGCTACTTTATCGGTTTTGGGAGTCGTAGTGGGTAAATTTGGTACCGGGCAAGCGATCAGACGTACAGAAGATCAGCGATTCATTACGGGTGTTGGCAACTACACCGATGACATCTCTTTGCCGAACCAGGCATACCTGTACATACTGCGCTCGCCCTTTGCGCATGGCGCCATCGCATCACTTGATGTCAGCGAGGCCCGCCAGGCGGCCGGTGTAATAGCGGTTTACACAGCAGATGACCTGACGGTGGCCGGCATTAAAGACGTGGTCGGCGCAGGCACGCCACCAAGTTCATTGAGTCAGGCAAGAGCTGCACTGCAACAGCCACCGCTCGCTCGCGAATGCGTACGTTACGTTGGCGAACCTGTCGCAGGCATTGTCGCAGACTCACTGGCAGCGGCGCGCGATGCTGCGGAACTCGTCTGGTTTGATGTCGATGAACTGGATGCAGTGGTAACCCCTGCCGACGCGTTACGCGACTCGGCACCGCAAATTCATGACAGCGTTCCCGGTAACAGTTACGGCATCCTTGAATATGGTGACCGCGATCGTACAGACAAGGCTTTTTCCACAGCGGCGCGGACGGTCGATATCGAAATCATCAATAACCGGCTGGCGCCCACCGCAATGGAACCACGCGGCTGCAACATCATTTTTGGCGACGGCAAGATGACCGTCTACCAGGGATGTCAGGGCGTGCATGTGCTGCGTGACCGCATTGCACATTCAATAGATCTTGACCCTGCGAATATCCACGTCATCTCTCCGGATGTAGGTGGAGCATTCGGACTCAAGTTCTTTTTGCAATGTGAGACTGTAGTTGCAGCTCATGCCGCGATGGATACGGGAAGGCCTGTTAAGTGGATTGCGGATAGAAATGAAAGTTTTTTGTCGGACGTGCATGGCCGTGATCACGTCAGCCAGGCAAGTATCGCGACAGATGAACATGGCAAGATTCAGGCGATGCGCGTTTCGATTACGGCAAACCTTGGCGCTTACTGTTCCCAGGCCGGTCCGATCATTCCCTGGTTTGGCGCTTGCATGACGACCGGTTGTTATGACATCAGCGATTGCTATGTCGATGTACGCACGGTTGTCACCAATACCGTACCGGTCGATGCATACCGGGGCGCCGGTCGTCCTGAGGCCGCTTATTTGATTGAGCGGCTCATGGACAAGGCCGCCCGGGAGCTTGGATTAAAACCGGATGAGATTCGCCGCCGTAATTTCATTCGACCAGAACAGTTTCCTTATACGACACCGACCGGGCGCGAATATGATTCCGGTGAGTACGAGAACCTGATGAACGCCGGTCTGGAGCGTGCTCATTGGACCGACTTCGAAACACGTCGGGCGGAAAGTGCCGCACGCGGCCTGCTACGCGGCATTGGCATGAGTTACTACGTCGAGATCTGTTCAGCGATGGGTGGCGAACAAACACATGTACGCTTTGAGGAAAATGGTCGGCTTACCGTTCTTATGGGCACGCAATCATCCGGACAGGGACACGAGACCAGCTTCGCGCAGATGGTAGCAGCTGGCCTCGGCATAGAAATACAGCAGATCGATGTCGTGCAGGGAGATACAGAACTGGTTCCAACCGGCGAAGGTACCGGCGGCTCACGATCGATGGCCATCGGAGGTTCATCGCTGTACCTGTCGGTAGAAAAAGTCATCGAACAAGGTACGGCAATGGCTGCCGAAGTGCTGGAAGCTGCAGTCGCGGATATTGAATTTGATGACGGGGTTTTCCGAATTGCAGGAACAGACCGGACTGCGCAGATGGCGGAGATCGCACTGGCATCTTTTGATGACTCGAAAAGACCTGATGCTGTTGCCCCCGGGCTATATGGAAGCGAGCAATTCACACCAGAAGCAGGAACATTCCCAAATGGCTGCCACGTCTGTGAACTGGAAATCGATCCATTAACCGGCGTTACCGAAATTTTGCGGTACACGGTCGAAGATGACGTCGGCGTTGTCGTCAACCCACTGATACTCGAAGGTCAGATAATGGGAGGTGTGGCACAGGGCCTTGGTCAGGCCTGCGGCGAGCACGCGATTTACGATCCCGATAGCGGCCAACTCCTGACGGCTACCTTTATGGACTACCCGATGCCACGAGCTGACTGGATTCCGGACATAAAATTTCGTTACCAGGAAATTCCCTCACCAAGAAATCCCCTTGGCGTAAAAGGCGCCGGTGAGGCTGGCACTGTCGGCGCCGCACCAGCATTGATCAATGCAATGCTTGATGCGTTATCTGTACGTAATATTCAGCACATTGATATGCCGGTGACGCCGTTAAAAGTTTGGCAGTTGTTGCAGAACCAGTGAGAAAATGTCGAATCCCGAACTCAAGCGTGGGAGCGGCTTTAGCCGCGAATGCCCGGCCATTCGCGGCTAAAGCCGCTCCCACAGACTCGCTTGCTTTGCACACTTCACAGTAAACCTGGACAAAATCTACCCCAACAAAAAAGCGGCTCCTTGCGGAGCCGCTTTACCATCACAAGCACATGTATCTTGGCTTGAAATCCCCCGCCAATCGTACCTGAAGGTGTCGTCGAAACTTGTCAGCAATCCGATCGTTATTTTGCTGTTGTTGAAAGGAGACTGATTTAGGCTACAGAAGTTCGCAGCATCGTCTCTTAATGTCAATAGTGACAGCACTTCGTGAAACGTTTTACGGGCGCTCCATGATGCATGTGGTATTTTCACTACAAACCACCAGCCTGACATCGCAAGCCTGATCAATGAATCAACAACTTGCACAGGTATTAAAACGTATCTAAGCCATCACGCCATACGTAACAATCTGAAAACACCTTTGTGTTCGTGCCCCTTAATTGAATACGTCTTCCGCAGGAATAACAGTTACATCCTCGTCATCGAACCCCAGCGAAATTGTCTCAATCAATTTGTCTTCGTCGAGCAATTCAGCCGGCTTCTCACTGTCGTAAACCATTGGCGATGACTGGTTTACAGTCAGCCGCTGCCTGAGGTCTTCCGCATCCCTTGTCACGAAAACAAATTGCATGCTTTCGGTATTGAGGTTTTCGCGAATTACCCGGTTGACGTCAGCCAGCGTCATGTTTTCCAGCCCTTCGCGAACATACTTTGCGAAGTTGTCGATTTCATAATACTGGCTGTCCATTTCGTACCCGAGTTGACGGGACTGGCCATCGGTAACCAGGCTAACAAATTTTGACAGGAATGTTTTCGTTGCTTCAAAATCCGTTTCGCTCATGCCGTCGTCGATCATTTTTTGCAATTCGTAAACGGCCGTCCTCGTGGCAAAATGCGCATCGTTGTTGCTGCGTACAGGGCGAATCCAGACCTGGAAAATCTGTTGCTGCCGGCCGAGTGCTGTTGCCGGATGAGAACGAAACATGCCCTGCGGAAAGTATTCAATATAGGCATAATCACCATAGTTCATGCCGCGCTCTTCGCGAATGCGTTGATACAGATAGCTGTTGGGGCTGCGATGTTCACCAAGGTAGGAACGAGCCAACCACAACGCGATCCAGTCCGGATCACCACGTTTCAACTCAATTGGAAAACCAAAAGACACGGCGACCGCCGGTGTTTCCTTTTGCACAATAATTGCTTTTTTACCCTCCACCGTCGGTGCCGCAGGGATGTCGAGTACAGTTCGCGTCCCTGCCGGTAGCGTTTGCAAATCGTCACTGATCTGTACAGCGAATGAATCGGGGTAACCACCCGACAGGCCAATCGTCATGCTCCGGATGGTGTAATGCTGCGCATAAAATGCTTTGACGTCATCGATCGTCAGCCTGGCGATATCGCCGCTGTTACCCAGGTTCAGCGAGCCGTAAGGGTGATCCTTACTGTAAATTTCACTATACAAAACCTCTTTGCCCAGTTCCTCATCATTGTTGCCGACGAGCCCGGTGCGTACCGCATTAGCCAGCTGGGTCTTGACGCGTTCGAAATCCTGTTCGTGCCAGCCCGGATTCAGTAACTGGCTACGCACATATCGATACCATATCGCCAGGTTATCTTTGTGCACCTGTCCGGAGAGGCGCGTCATTTCTTTATCCACCTGCGCATTGAATCCGCTTGCAATTGGATACATTGCCGCATTAATTTCCTGTATCGGGTATGTCGCTGATCCGCCATCGGTCACCATCGCAGCAGTGAGCGATGCCAGTCCTTTCTTGCCAGCCGGGTCCAGGCTGGCGCCGGCCTGAATCAGGACCACCACATCAACAAGTGGTGATGCTGCAGATGGCTGGGCGACGATTGAAACCGGAACGTCATCGCCGCTCGCTGTGAACGTTTCGTCAGCCAGGTTGGTGGCAGCGGCCGCGGCCGCGGCCGGTATTGGTGATTGTGCAGGGACATCGACAGTACTTGTCGCAGCAACAATTTCATCAATTGATGACAAAGATTTGACACCGGACATGGTGGCAGAATTTGAAAGGGTTATGGTTACCCTTCCTGTATCAGTGAAATACTGGTTCGCGAAAGTGCGCAGGTCTTCTGCCGTGATTGCGTCGTAAGTACGATAAACTTCGTTGATCGTTTCCGGCGATCGTGAAAATTGCACATAACTGGCAAGAATGCTGCCAATGCTGCCGGAATTGTCGAGCTGTGAAGTAAACGAGTAACGCAACCGTGATTTGGTCGCGTCGACTTTATCTGCATCAATTAGCACGGTTCTGGCGCTAGCCAATGTCGAATTAATTGCAGCTTCGACATCCGCCGCATACGACTCGTCTGTGAGCCGGGCATATATCAGGAGCAAATTCGGGTCTTTCCGATCCGGAAAGTATATTTCAAGTTGATCGACGGATTGTTTTTCGAGCACCAGTTTCTGGTAGAGCTCAGAGGAATCCGAAAAATAGATTGACGAAATAAGATCCATTGCCGGCATGTCTTTCTCGGTCGGATCATAGGCCGGGCCACGGAAAGCAACAAAAAGCCACGGTTGTGTTGGGCCATCCCATTGAATGTGTTCGTATAGAGGACCAGCAGGCGCGGGTTCCACGGGAATATCAACCGTGTAATTACCGGCTGACCAGTTGCCCCAGTATTTTTCGACCAGATCGTAGGTCGCTCGCGTATCGACATCACCAACGATGATGATGGCGGTGTTCTCCGGTCGGTACCAGCGATTGAAGAATCTCTTCGAATACGCCAGTTGATCCGGCATCGATTCGATGTCTTCAATAAAGCCCATAGTCGTATGACCGTAGGTGTGTTTGGTAAAAGCCAGCGCCCGCGCCCGCTCATACGCTTGCGACGTCGGGTCGGAGAAATTCTTGAGATACTCTCCTTTGACTGCCAGTGCCTCAGTACGAAAAACTGCTTCCGAGTATTTCAGATTCTGGAACCTGTCGGCCTCAATTTCGATGATCTTCTCCAGGTCGGGCCTGGTAAAGGTAATGTGGTAGTTGGTGAAATCGTCGGTCGTAAATGCGTTCGCATCTGCACCTGCTTTCTTCACAATATCGGCATAGACATCCGCGGGAAACTGTTCGGTTCCGCGAAACATCATGTGCTCAAAAAAATGGGCGAAACCTGATTTGCCGGGTTCAACTTCGTTTCGCGATCCGGTCTGTACCGGGATTTGCAGCGTGACGATATCGGGGAAATCCGTTTTAACGATGATGACACGAAGACCGTTATCCAATTCACGCATCAGGTAGGGCATGTCAAATATACGTGCCTCTGTATCTGTATCTGCGCTAGCCGCGACTACCTGGTCAACAGGCGCGTTCGATTGCGGCCCGCCACAAGCCACGAAGAGAATACTGGCAAGTGCGCCAGTAACGGTGATTTTCATCGAAAAGGTCCCCAAACGGATTACAATGCCTAGTCGCTAGGACAACGCAGAAGCATAAGTGGTTCAGATTCCTAACGGAAGCCAAATGCAGATTTGTGCTACAGCAGAAATAACGCTCGCCGGGAGGGCAGTAAACTTGAAAACATTTTTTAATTCAATACCTTACAACTCTATACGATCATGAAAGTCGAGCAAATCTGGACCGCGAATGCGTACAGGAATTTTAACTACCTGGTCGCCTGCCCTGAAACCGGTGATGCACTCGCCATCGATCCCCTGGATTACAACAAGTGTCTTGCTGTTGCGAGTGACAACAACTGGACGATCACACAGATACTCAATACGCATGAACATGGCGATCATACCGGCGGCAACAGCGCGATGGTCGCTGCGACAGGCGCGAAGATTATCGCCCATACCAATGCCAAAAACCGGATTCCGAATATGCACAGGGGCGTTGACGCCGGAGACATCATAAAGGTCGGCAATACAGTCGAGCTCGAGTGCCTTGATACACCCGGACATACAATGAGCCACATCTGTTTGTTATCACATACTGATCAGCCAGCATTATTCAGTGGCGATACTTTGTTCAATGCGGGCGCCGGAAACTGCCATAACGGCGGTCATCCGAAAGCGTTGTATGACACTTTTGCCAGTCAACTCGAAACGCTGGATGAGAATACGCAGATTTACCCGGGGCACGATTACCTGATCAACAACCTCGAGTTCACTTTAGATCGTGAGCCGGATAACGATGTTGCAAGGACCATGCTTGCCCAATACAACGATCAGGATCCAGACAATGCGTTGATAACGACAATGGCCATGGAACATGAGGTGAATACTTTTTTCCGGCTGCAAAATCCGTCTGTGATTGCCCGGCTTCGGGAAGCGTTTCCGGAGCTTGGCGAGTCGCCCGATCCGAGAGATGTATTTCTACATTTACGCGAGCTGCGCAATAGCTGGTGATTGCTTTTTGCTGACGTAGGGTTGGCGATGTACGTCATTATAATTCGCGGCTAAAGCCGCTCCCACAGATTGAGCAGAGCCGTGGGAGCGGCTTTAGCCGCGAATGAGCCTAATTTTACGATCCGGATTACAGCTACCGGATTCTCTGCCGCAACTCTTCGAGCCGTGCTGCCTGCTTTTGATTTGGTGCGGCCCGATGCCGGGTCGCAAGCCACAACCATTGAATGGCGTCGTAGAGTCGCAATTGGTCCGCCAGCTGTTCCTGCATTTCCGCTGCGGCACTTCCTGCATATGCGCCTAGCAAACGTAGCGTTCTTTGTTTATCGAAATCGTGGTAGCCAATAACCGACGCCAGGTCGAATAGCGGGTCATTGTCGCCGGCATATTCCCAGTCGATCATCTTTACTGAGGTCGTGCCAATGATGTTGCCGGCAATAACGTCGTTGTGACAGCACACAAAAGTATCGCCACCGGGAATACTGTTGATAATGCCAACGCAGCGAGATGCGAAATCGTGCAGACCGTGACGTTCCTGTAACGCTTGTTCGTACCGCGCAGCAGATAAATTCAGATCTATCCGAAAGTCACATAACGGCAATGCATGCACCTGTCGCAGGACATCTGCCAGCACTTCAATATAGTCAGGATTTTCAAGATCAGTGTCCTTCCAGACAGGTCCGGGTAGAAACTCTGTCAGCAGGATACCGGTGTCAATATCTGAGTACACAATGCCCGGTGCAATACCGGCCCTGCCAGCTCTGTCCAGTATCGCCAGCTCACAGGAGCGATCCGCCAGAACTGCGCTGGTGTGTTCTGCATCGATGCGCAGGACACATTCCCGGTCGCCCGAGCGCACGTAATAAGAGCGATTCGTTAACCCGCCCTCCAGCTCGCTGATCTGCGTCGACGCCACATCCCAGTCGGGCACCAGGTTCAGGGCATCCATGGCGGTCATTAAACTGCTCATGCTGCGACTGCGTCGAAGCTCTGACTCTTGCGATACGAACGCGTCCAGCTAACAAGCCCGAACGGGATCATCACGACATAAACAACGAAAAGTAGCGCGGTGAGCTCAAGACCACGAGACCAGTAGATCAGGATTGAAACAGCATCGATCAGCAGCCAGTACCACCAGTTCTCAAGAACTTTTCTTGCCACAAGAAACGTTGCCCAGATGGCCGCGAATGTCGTTGCCGAATCGACATAGGGGTAAGCAGCATCCGTGAAACTTACCAGCGCATAACCGCTTACTGCCGTCAGGACTATAATCATGAGGACGGCCGTTAAGTGAGTTGCGGCCGACCAAACTGACACAGGTAGCGCCTGTTTATCGCTGTCGCCGGAGCGCCACACAAACCAGCCGTATACAGCCATGATGAAGTAAAAAATATTCAGCACAGACTCCATATACAGCCTGGCGCCAATGAACAACCAAACGAAGATGGCAGTGCTGACCATCGCACACGGCCAGCACCAGATATTTTCGCGGATAGCCAATACCAGGTAGAGAATCGCAAACAAGACAGCAGTGATCTCCAGACCCGAATACGCCTGCACCTGCTCCATCAGCGTTGCCAGCAGAATTTCCACTTTCTTTTTATCAGTCGCTGATAGGGTTGTTCAGAATCTTGATCGCGAAGACTACTTTTGGTGATTTCTCAAAGCTTGTCTTCACTTCCCGGCTGATCGCCGCCATTACATCGTCATATTCACCGCGCAGCTGTGTGCTCATCGGATTCGTGACAACCTCAATCGATTCATGGGTATTCAGGCGTTCGATCACATCCTGAATGGGCGGAATAAAATCTTCGGTAAGCGGATAAAGACTGATATCAACGGCAACTCGCATAACTAAAACCTCACATCAAGGGTCACGCCGATCTGGCGCGGATCGCCATAGCGGAGGTATAACTCATTGGAAAAATCTGGCGGCTCGTTGCCGAAATAAAATCCGCGCACAGCGTAGCGCTCATCAAACAAATTGCGCATCCACAATTGCGCGGTCCAGCGGTCCGCCTCGAACCCCAGCCGGGCGTTGACCAGCTCGTAGGCACTTGACCGTTGATTATGACTGTAGTCAAAATAAAACTTGTCACGCGCCGCTACGTCGAGGCGAGCGAAGAAACCGTTTGCCCTTCGATATATGCCGCCGACATTCAGTGTGTATCCGGGCGCATGCGCCTGGTTACGCCCGTCCAGGCTCACTTCACTCGTACCGAAGGTGGTTATTTCCGCATCCAGCAGGCCTGCCGTAAGGAAATATTCGAATTCATCGCTTGCCAGCCAGCGTAATTCCACCTCGAGCCCTATCGTTCTTCCCTCGTTCGCGTTATCAGTGAAAAATACGAATGAAGCCGGGTCATTGGAGACCAGCTGGAATGATGTTCGTATTTGCTGGTCCTGGCGGTCGCTATAAAAAATCGCGGTATTCATTTGCAGCGACTCGTCCAGCCAGCGCGACTTCATGCCGACCTCGAAATTCCAGGCTGTTTCAGTATCGAACTGTCGCCGCTCATCCGGGATGCCGGGACCAGGGTTGAACCCACCGGCTTTGAATCCCCGTGCCAGGCTTATAAATCCGGCAGTCAGGTCAGAGAAGTCATGTGTAAAGGTAAGCTCCCCGCCAATCATCGTCTCGGCAGGACTAAAAGCGAGTCCGGATGTGTTGGTGTAATCGCTATCGCGACGTTCGACCCGCAAGCCGAATGCCAGTTGATTCGTATCCCCTATGGCAAAATCGAGCTGACCGAAGATAGCCGCATTCAACGACTCATATTGGCCTGAGAAAGCATCGTCCACTGTAAAGGTGTAGCCGAATGTCGGATCCGGGTCGATCAGGATTCCCTGGGTAACGGAGTCCAGGTCGTCATTAAGCTGCATAACGTAAAAGCCCAACAGCCATTCTGTTGAGTCGTTGAAGAGTCTGCCGGCGTCAGCTGAAGTCAGCCTGAATTCCTGGCTGATTGTTTGCCGCTCCCTGTCGTTACCGACAACAAAGTCATAAGTGTAGGGAAGCCATGAATCCGGGTTACCCCAATCTGCATCAAAACCAAATTTGATGTCTGAATTCGCGCCGGTCGTAATCGAAGTGAGGTCAAATTTTTCTGCACCACTCCAAATCGCCTTTACCGCCGCTCCGCTGCTTTTTTGCGCATCTTTGCCTGGTTTGTCCGACAAGACGTTTAGACTGTTATCGATCGCGAATGCGTCGTATCCGTTATCTACATCGGCATAGATTGCTGACATGCTTATTCGCCAATCTTCGGTCGGCTCCCAAACCAGCTTGCCTCGCAGTGATGTTTCATCGCGACCGTTGGTATCGTCGCGCCGCAAATAAGCATTGTCTCTAAATCCATCGCTTTCATGATGGTGCGCACTAACACGGAATTTCAATTTTCCATCCGTTGTGAGCGGACCGCCCAGGGCGAGACCTGCGGATAAAGCATCTTCGCTGCCGGCACTGACCTGTGCCACGCCAGCCCATTCTTCGGTTGGTTCTGCACTTTGCACGTAAATCAATCCACCCAATGCATTAGCGCCGTAGCGCGTGCCCTGTGGACCACGCAACACTTCGATTTGTTGCACGTCGAACAGCGTGGCGATCGTACCAATACCGCTGAAGTCGATATCGTCTATCAGAAAACCAACCGACGGATTCGGCGCGCCCTCATATTGCTCCAGCTCACCCACACCACGTATCTGAAAATAACGAGCGCGATTACCGTCTCCGGACAAATTCATGTTCGGCACAGAATAAACAAGTTCCTCGAAATGCTGCACCGCCGCTTGCGAGATCGTTTCCTGATCGAGGATCGAGATACTCAGTGGAAGTTCGCTGGCGGTCCGTCCACGAAAATCTGCCGTGACGACGATTTCCTCGAGAACCTCATCCGCCAGTACGGCGCCAGTGGCGAAAAACAGGAAAGCGAATCCGGAGGCGGCAAAAAGAAAACGCCGCAGGTCTATGCTTGGGAACATCTGAAATCCTCTTCCTACGCCGGCATTACCCGGTTCAGGTTCTAAGGGTTTCCGTTTATTCGCGATAAATTGTTCGCGTCACGGATCTCAGGCCCAATCGTCAAATGACTCCCGGCCACCCCTGTGATGTGTCCTATGATACTGCAAATTATGGCGCGAGGTGCAGCTCAATACCGGAGCCGCATCATGAACTTCGCCGTACTTTGGTTAAGCTTCCTTATTAAGGCCCAGCCTTTCGTTTTCACGTTGGAAAATGCCGCGAATAACAGCGCCGTCAGATGGCTCTTCCTCCAGAGTCTCCGGATTCCACTGGCTTCTGGTGGTATCGAAGAAATCGCCGCCATAAATATGAATCCCGCCTGTGAATCTTAATAGTGGATTGGTCACTGAATGCACAGCATCCTCAGGCAGCATCGCGGTGTCTTTTACAAACAGAGCATTCGCTGCATACGCATCGATTCCGCCAGACGATCTTTTCCAGAAAATGTTGTCTTCACGACCTGTATAGATTCCGATATTCGCCCACATCAGGTGATCGTGCGGCATAAGGTTCATTTGCGGAGTCCAGGTCGCGGCGAATATCGTCAGCGTTGGCGAGCTCAGAAGCACGTTAAGCCCGGCTTTATCCGGATCCCCAAGAGCAGCGATGACAGCGCCAGGTGTTGACACCGCTCTTGCAAGTACCTCCCGCACAGCAGCTTGTGCTTGTGCCTCTTTATTCGCAACGACGCAGTCTTCGACAAAACGCTCAATGTCCATTTTCTCTCTCCCGATTGAAGTGGCACGCCTGGAATTCGCTAAAGACGATACTGGAAATACCAACTGACTGGACGCAGCCACTGCACCAGCAACCAGCGCGCGCCGCTAAAGGCTAAACGTGTTTTTCCCTGAACCTGCCATTGCCGCGTCTCCTGGCCCTGGTCGGGCAACTCATTTATCGAGCTGACGGCTTGTTGATACACACAGGGAGGATAACACCCAAAACGGTTTGCTCATTGCAGCATGGGCGTTTTGGAATGTCGTCTAAGTCACGCACGACTGGAAATCTGCCAGTTTTTTAGGAATCATACTCAGATGGAACTGGAAATTTTCACGGAACGCCTGCGACTGACTCCCCTTGTAGCTGATGACGTCGATCTCGGTTTGGCGTTGTGGACTGATCCTGAGGTTGTCGAGTATGTATGTGACCCCATGACCGAGGCAGAGATTCGTCAGGAAATGCCGGATTCGATAAAAAGAGGCGGCAATGGGGGCATTGGAATCTGGTGTATCGCGGACCGGGCAAGCGGTGAAAAACTCGGCAGTACATACCTTTTGCCCATGCCGATCGAAACGGATGACACCGACTTCAGCCTCGTAGTGATGGGACAGATGCCGGACGCCGAAATAGAAATCGGGTACTTCCTTAAGCGACCGGCATGGGGGTGCGGATATGCAACCGAAGTATGCAAGCGCGTACTTCAATTCGCATTTCAGAAAGTTTCGCTGGATGAGGTCGTAGCATCAGTCGACGAGGACAACGTCGGGTCGAAGAACGTACTCGAAAAATCCGGTCTGCGCGATCGTGGTCGAACGCGGAGTTACGGCAAGGACGGTCCAATTTACCGGATTACTCGCGATGAATGGATCGAATTGCAACCATCAATCTAGCCCGAATAATTTTCAAGCCGCGCAATCAGACTTGACGTATCCCAACGATTGCCACCAAGTTCCTGCACCTCTGCGTAGTAACCATCCACGAGCCTGGTCATATCCAACGTGGCCCCGTTTCGTTCGGCTTCGTCCAGGGCGATTTTCAGGTCCTTACGCATCCACTCGACGGCGAAGCCGAAGTCGAATTCATCATCGACCATGGTTTCCCAGCGATTTTCCATTTGCCACGATTGGGCCGCGCCTTTCGAAATCGCACCGATTACTTTAGCGGGGTCGAGTCCGGCTCGTTTCGCGAAATGCAGGCCTTCGGACAGTCCCTGCACGACACCGGCGATGCAGATTTGATTAACCATCTTTGCCAGTTGTCCTGAGCCAACAGAACCTATCAGCGTACAGGCTTTGGCATAAGCATCCATAACCGGCAATGCCTTTTGATACACAGCCTCGTCTCCGCCAACCATAATGGTCAAATGGCCGTTCTCGGCGCCAGCTTGCCCGCCTGACAACGGCGCGTCGAGAAAGCCGACTTCTTTTTCTTTTGCGGCGTCGTAAACTTCACGTGCGACGACGGCAGACGCTGTCGTGTGATCAACGATAATTCCACCACCGGTCATTCCTTGCAAAATTCCATTCTCAGCCAGAGTAACGGCTCGGACGTCGTCATCATTGCCGACGCATGAAAAGACGATCTCCGCACCTTGCGCAGCTTCGGCAGGCGTTGCAGCTTGTGTGCCGCCGTATTGATCCTGCCACGCTTTCGCCCTGGCGGTATTTCGATTGAATACTGTGACTTCGTGGCCTGCCTGTAACAGGTATCCGGCCATCGGATAGCCCATAACGCCGAGACCTACAAATGCGACTCGCATGTGATTACTCCAAAAAGGTACGCCCGGCAAGGGTACGTCGTAGCAAGGTTAGCCGCAACGCTCCGCGTGTCTGCGACTGTTGGCAACTTGGCGGTAAAAATGAAAAATCGTGTCAGGCGGCCTGGTCGTTGCTGGCCGACTCCGGGTTTTTCTTTCGCGGGTCCAGACCGATCGAACGAGCAATGATTTCCCGCATTACCTCTGAACTTCCCGCATAGATTCTGGAAATTCTTGCGTTCAGATACATGCGGCAAATTGGATACTCATCCATGTAACCGGCACCGCCGTGCAATTGCACACACGTGTCCACTACCCGGCCTTCCATTTCGCTGGTAAACAATTTTGCCTTGGCCGCGTCGTCCGCACTTAAAGTTCCTTCATTGTGGGCAGTGACACATTGATCTACAAATGCCTGCGCGACATCAATTTCCGTACGCATGCTCGCCATTTGAAAACGGGTATTCTGGAAGTCCGCGATGGTCTGGCCAAATGCTTTGCGTTCTTTTATGTAATCCATCGTAATATCAAAAGCCGCTGCTGATGTCGCGACGTATCCAACCGCACCCAGTAAGCGTTCTTCGGCCAGGAAGTGCATAAGATGGTAAAATCCGCGGTTGAGATCACCGAGCAAATTCTCTTTTGGTATTTTGACGTTGTTGAAAAACAGTTCCGCCGTATCCTGACTTTTTAGCCCCATTTTTTTCAGATTTCGTCCCCGCTCGAAGCCTTTCATGCCGCGCTCAACGACAAACAGGCTCATTCCATGGCGGCTGTTCTGGTCTGTACGTGCAACCACTACAACCAGGTCGGCCAGGATGCCATTGGAAATATAAGTCTTGGATCCGTTTAGCAGGTAATGGTCGCCTTTGTCCTCGGCCTTTGTTCGCAGACTTGCTACATCACTGCCGGCACCTGGCTCGGTGATACCGACAGCCAGAATGTGCTCGCCGGATACGCATTTGGGTAACCAGCGTGTTTTTTGCTCGTCGGTGCCAAGTTCACCAATATAAGGTCCTACCAGGCGATTGTGCAGGGTCATGAAAAACCCGGCATCACCGTAACGCGCATTTTCTTCAATCAATATCTGCTCGTAACGAAAGTCCGATACGCCTGCGCCACCGTACTTTTCATCGGCCCACATGAGCAACAAACCCTGTTCTCCGGCCTTACGGTAAGCGTCGCGATCGACAATGCCCTGTTCATGCCATTTATCGCTGTGTGGCTGAATTTCGTTTTGCATGAAGCTGCGAACCGAGTCGCGAAACATTTCATGTTCATCATCAAAGATATTACGGTTCATGCCGATTTCCTGGACTCGAATGAATTTGTTGCAAGGTCTACTTGCCCTTAAAATTTGCTTTACGTTTTTCCAAAAAGGCAGCAACACCTTCTGCGCTGTCTTCGCTTGACCTGAGTTTTTGCTGCAATGGTGCTTCGATATCGAAAGTGCTTGCCCACGAACCGCTGCTTGCGTGGCGCATTGCCGTTTTGGTTGCCGCAATCGACAATGGGGCTCGCTCCGCAAGGGATTTCGCCCAGCTCAGCGCATCGGCCAGCAACGATTCAGCGGGTACCACCTTATTTGCTAGGCCGAGCTCAATACAAAGTTGTGCGCTGATACGCTCAGACTCAACGCTCAATTGAAATGCACGCCGATAACCTATCTGGCTAACAAGCAGCCAATTAAGGCCGCCGTCCGGCACCAGCGATATAGTCGTAAATGGCGACAACAGGAACGCATTGTCAGCCATCATCAACAGATCACAGGACAGCGCCAGTGACATGCCGATACCTGCGGCAGAACCGCCGACTGCAGCAATAACCGGCTTTTGCATAGCACCAATGCTCTCGAAGACAGGGCGATACTCAGTTTGCAACATCTTTTCGACGCTCTGCTCAACATCCAGGCCGCCCTTCAAATCGGCTCCGGCGCTGAATGACCTGCCTTCTCCGGTCAGCAGCACGACGCGAACAGACTCATCGTTTGCGGCTTGATCACAAGCTGCCAGCAAGTCGCGCCTTAGTTCGTCGTTAAATGAATTCATCGCATCCGGCCGATGAATCGTAATGATCGCGACTGCATCGTCCTTCGCATATTTGACAGTTTCGAATTCGGTCATTTATTGGTCCTCAACTGCGGGGCAGCAACGTGCTTCTGATGTTTGCTCTCATGTCATCATTGGCTCTGCGAAAATCTACCGACTGTGGATTGATGAGCCAGAGATAGGTCATACCTGATACATAAGCGATGTACTGGGCGGCGACACTTTTCGGATCGACGTCCTGGCGAACAGAGCCCTCACGCTGTCCTGCCCGTACCCACGCAGCCACGTCGTCCTGTTGTCGCTGGTGAATGTCGACTGACGTTTGTCGGTACTCCGACTGCGGGCTACCGGCGCTGCAGTAAAGAATTTGCAGCACGCGTGCATCTTGTGGCGAGTCCGACACGAATTGAAAAAATGAATCGAGTGCCGCACACATGGCATCGATGCCAATTTTGTCGCCAACATCCTCAGCAAGGTAATCCAGCCAGCGATGGGAAATCGATTTACAGAGTTCGTCGAACAAGCCTGCTTTGGAGCCGAAGCGATAGGTGGCCAGGCCGCGACTGTAACCGGCTTTTTCACCAATGGCCTGTAGAGTGGTCTTGTCCGTACCACGCTCCAGGATTAGCTCGATGGCAGCATCCAGCATCGCTTTGTCGGATATAGCGGTACGCTCCGCCTGGGTACGGGACTGGACTGGATCAGTAGACAATACGCGACTCGGAGGGTTTTTTTATTTATAAAAACAACAAGTTATATTGATAACGTATACTTGCTGCCAACAAGCAAGTGATTATACGCTGCTTGTCAGACACGGGCAAGGCATCGAGGACGAGGCCGTCGCGAGCAAGCGGAGCATATCAACCGCGGAGAAAGGCAGGCTGGCTTTTTTAGCGCGGGGTAGTATCCACTATCTTGTCTATTTCAGTGTCCGTCAGACCCCAATCGCGTAGCACCTCGGTCAATTGCGTCTCGGCTGCTTTGGGTGGCATTGTTATTTGCGACGGTGTTCGTGAGAATCGCGGTGCCGGTGCTGGCTGCAAAACTCCGTCAACGGATACGAATGTCTGGCGCGACTCAACGTGCGGATCATTTGGCGCCTCGGCGAGTGACAAAACCGGCGCAACACATGCGTCTGTCCCTGCGAACAGGTCACACCACTCATCCCTGCTTTTTCCTGCCAATGCGGTCTCAAGGATTGCGATATGCGCGGGCCATTTGCTTTGGTCAAACTGATCCGTCAACTCGATATCATTAATATCGAGAATCTCCAGCAACACCTTGTAAAACTGTTTCTCTATCGCGCAAACGATTAGATATTTTCCGTCGCTGGTTCGGTAGGTCCTGTAAAAAGGCGCCCCACCATCCAGAATATTGCTCTCTCTTTCGTCCTTCCACAGGCCCCCGGCGTACAGGCCATAGACCAACGTCATCAGTGATGCAGCACCGTCGATCATTGCAGCATCAACAACCTGCCCTTCCCCGGATCGGCTCGCCTCGAGCAACGCTGCGAGCATGCCCAACGCGAGAAATGCTCCGCCACCGCCAAAATCAGCGACCAGGTTCAACGGGATTGAAGGTGCGCCGTTCTTTGTACCGATAGTTGACAAAACACCGGCCAGCGCACTGTAATTTCCATCATGTCCGGCGGTCGTGGCGAGGGATCCACTCTGACCCCAGCCAGTCATTCGCCCGTAAACCAGAAGCTTGTTTTTCGCCATACAGGCCTCCGGACCAAGGCCAAGACGTTCCATCACTCCCGGGCGAAACCCTTCGAACAGCGCATCGGCATCCTCGCAGAGTTTCAGAACAATTTCGGTGCCGCTCTTTTTCTTGAGGTCGACAGCAATCGACGGTCGGCTACGATTCATCAGGTTGTACTTCACCGGAATCCCGGCGTCGTTGCCCGCATCATCTATGCGCTCGACACGGATGATTTTTGCACCCATGTCTGCCAGCAACATGCCGCAAAATTGTCCCGGGCCAATGCCGGCTATTTCAACAATTTTTAAACCCGTCAGCGCACCCATGTGTATATGCCGGCTGCCGTAGTTACAAGGATCTGCAGAGATGTCCGCCGTCTGCGGTAAGCGTGCCACCGGTCATGTAACTACCGGCATCGGAGGCTAACAACAGCAAGGGACCGCTCAACTCTGAAGGGTCGCCAATGCGCTTCATCGGAATTCGGCTTTTCAGAAAGTCGCCCGCTTCAGAATTTAGCTGATGCTCGTTCATTTCGGTTATGAAATAACCGGGTGCAATCGCGTTAACACGAATACCGTGGCGCACCCATTCCAGCGCCATCGTCTTGGTGAGGCTGATAACACCCGTCTTTGCCGCACTGTAAGCGCCCAGTGTCTTGGCAATGTGCAGGCCCAGGATAGATGAAATGTTGATAATGCTGCCTGGTTTGTCGGCATCAATCATAGCCTGGGCGGCGGCCTGGCCAACCATGAAAACACCCTTAAGGTCGGTGTCCAGCACAGCGTCCCATTCTTCCTCTTTGGTGTCGAGCAAGTAACGATCGATCGCGACGCCGGCATTGTTTACCACAATATCCGGCGTTCCCAATTCACTGATGATTGCAGCGAAACATTCACGAATGGAGTCAGCGTTCGTCACATCCAGACTCACACAGAGTGCTGTCCCACCCGCCTCGCGCACAGCGTTTGCAGTCTCCTCAAGCTTTTCCGGGCGTCTTGCCGCGAGCACAACGGATGCACCTGCTTCGGCGAGTGTCTCTGCAAACTGGCGGCCCAGACCGGATCCCGCTCCCGTGATCAACGCAATCTTGCCATGCAGATCAAAGATGTTCATTTTAGTCCTCGTGTTTGAATTCAATAGATCGAACCTTACGCGTTGCGCGCTCTTTGCTTATAGGTTGCCGTCGCAGTCGCGCACAGACGGTTCTTGTCAGGGTCAAATAATTTTGCCTGCGCGAAAAAAAGTGAGCTGGTTGCCCTGATGAGTTCGCCCTCGGCGATGGCAGTGTCTGCGCGGTGTGGTGCCATGTAATTGCAGTTCAGATTAATCGTTACTGAGACGAATTCTTTTGACGTGCCGAAGCTACCGGACACCGCACCGGCGATATCCAGCAGTGATGCGATTATTCCGCCATGTAAATAGCCGACTGTATTGCGATGTTCTGCTCGTACCGGCATTTCGATCCGTGCAAAGCCGTCTTTCCAGGTCGCAAGTCGAAAACCGAGAAACTCAAGATAGGTTCCTTCATAGAGTGTGGGATTGTCGAGAAAACTCTTTGATTCATTATCAGTCACTTAGTGACGACTCCTGCACGACGTAAGATGGCAAGAAAAGTATCCGGTTCCGGCCGCACACGATAGTTGTCTGTTTGATCGGAATATACGATGGTGCCCGAGGCGTTGGTCACCACGAGCGTTGGCATTACGGTATCCGGAGCATAGCCGCCCGGCATGCCGATGGGCACACCATGTTTAACGGCGATATCAAATGTTTCAGCGATTTTATTGTCACTATCGATCAGGAAGCGAAACGGTACCTTGTAGCTTCCCGCGAGCTTCCTGCTTAACTCATCGGGTTGCGGACTTACCAGGACGACCTTAATACCCATTTCGTCCATTTCCTGATAGCGATTCGCGATTTCCTTGATCTGTGCCATGCAAAGCGGACACCAGTTGCCACGGTAGAACAGCAGAACAGCGGGTGATCCTGACAACGAGTCGGAGTCGAATTTCTCGCCGTCCGAGTCCAGCAGCTCGAAGTGCGGCAGCTTGCTGCCAACAGACAAAAGAGCGCTTTCCAGCCTGCCGAATCTCGAGTACCAGAAAACATAGAGCAACAATATGAACAGGCTGACCAGGGCTGCGGAGAGCGGCGCCCAACCGGTCGTTCCCTGGAGAAACTGCTCCCAGACCGCGACCATGACACCAGTGGCAGACAGCAACAAGAGTAATGGCAAATTATCGCTGGTGCGTTCAACGCGGGTTAACATCAAACGCATCATCAAAAGTGGCAATGGCAATGCCGCTATAGCTGCACCGAGCCACGCGGTGCGCTCATGCCCGCCAAGGAATGCCTGCCAAAGTGCAATACCGAGCAAGGTCATGCTAATCATGACAGCCGGGAAAACGAAAAAGGATTTGATTCTGGCGTTAATAATCACGTGTGGTCCTGCGTTTACTTGTTTTTATCTGAAAAAATATTCTGACCACTGCTGTCCCATAAACTCTATTTGGGTGCCCGAATGAAGCATCAAGGTAACTTGAGTATCCCGCAATCGCCCGCTGGGCGGGCTCCTACATTACTAATTAGAATTGTAGGAGCCCGTACGGAAAGAAACGCCATACAAAAAGCTAATTCAATATTTCTATCGTGGCAGCGGGCGATGCCCCCAATCTGGAACATTGCGCCAACGCTTCAGCCTATGGCCAGGAAACTCGTCTTTATGGGACGGCAGTGACTCTGACCCCTTTTATTCAAGTTTACCGCAGATTCCTCTCACGCTACATATTGCGTCGATATTCACCGCCAACTTCATATAACGCTGCAGAAATCTGCCCCAGAGAATTGGACTTGACGGTGTTCATAAGTTCCTCGAATACGTTGCCCCGAGCTCTGGCAACCTCCTGCAATCGCTGGATCGCCGCGCGGCTTTCATCGCTGTGAGATTCCTGAAATGCCGTGACATGGCTGATCTGATTCTGTTTTTCGGTTTCGCTTGAGCGGATCAACTCAAGATTGTGAACCTCGTCCTCTTGTCCCTTCTTCGGCAGGAAGGTGTTGACGCCCACCAGCGGATACGAGCCATCGTGCTTCTTGCTCTCGTAATACAGGCTTTCTTCCTGAATCTTGCCGCGCTGATACATCGTGTCCATCGCACCGAGTACTCCACCGCGCTCGGAAATGCGATCAAACTCCTTGAACACGGCCTCCTCGACCAGGTCGGTCAATTCGTCGACCACGAAAGAACCTTGCCAGGGATTCTCGCAATAATTCAGGCCGAGCTCCCTTGAGATAATCAGCTGAATCGCCACGGCACGCCGCACCGACTGCTCTGTTGGTGTTGTAATTGCCTCATCGAACGCGTTGGTGTGCAAGCTGTTGCAATTGTCAAACATTGCATAGAGCGCCTGCAGGGTCGTTCGAATATCGTTGAAACTGATTTCCTGTGCATGCAGGCTGCGCCCGGATGTCTGCACGTGATACTTGAGCATCTGGCTGCGGGCACTGGCACCGTAGCGCTCGCGCATCGCTCGCGCCCAGATGCGCCGGGCAACTCTGCCGATTACCGTGTACTCAGGGTCCATGCCATTAGAAAAGAAGAAGCTTAAATTAGGCGCAAAATCGTCGATATTCATGCCGCGAGCAAGGTAGTACTCGACGATCGTGAATCCGTTCGAGAGCGTGAACGCAAGCTGGCTGATCGGGTTCGCGCCTGCTTCGGCGATATGATATCCACTGATCGATACGCTGTAATAATTGCGTACCTTGTTGTCGATAAAGTACTGCTGCACGTCGCCCATCATTTTTAAGGCGAACTCAGTCGAAAAAATGCAGGTGTTCTGTGCCTGGTCTTCTTTCAAAATGTCCGCTTGGACGGTGCCACGAGTTGCAGCCAGTGTGCGCTGGCGAATCTCTTCATAAATTTCGGGAGAAACAAGCTTTTCACCCGATATACCCAACAGCCCCAGGCCAAGTCCCTCATTACCGGGCGGCAATTCGCCAACATATTGCGGTCGTGATTTACCCTCAAAAAAATGATCTATCTCTTTCTGCGCGGCGTCCCACTGACCGCAATCTTTTAGGTGTTTCTCCACCTGTTGGTCAATCGCAGTGTTCATAAAGAATGCGAGAATCATCGGCGCCGGGCCGTTGATCGTCATCGACACCGAAGTGGTCGGCGCACACAAATCAAATCCCGAGTAAAGCTTCTTCATGTCGTCGACAGATGCTATGGAGACGCCCGAGTTGCCGACTTTTCCATAAATGTCCGGCCGCTCATGCGGGTCCTCGCCGTACAGCGTCACGGAATCGAATGCCGTGGACAAACGTGCGGTGTCCTGACCCAGTGACAGGTAATGGAAACGGTGATTGGTTTTTTCCGGCGTCCCCTCACCGGCAAACATTCGCGTCGGATCCTCGCCGAGACGACGGTACGGGTAGACGCCCCCGGTATACGGGTAACCGCCAGGAAGGTTCTCTTTCATCAGGAACTTGAGCAACTCTCCCCAATCACGAATATTCGGCGCGGCTATCTTGGGAATCTGCTGATGACTTAAGGACTCCAGATAATTTGCGCCAGTGACCTCTTTGCCGCGCACCACGTAGCTGTAGCGTTCCGTGCGCACCGCGTCGCGACGCGCCGGCCAGTCTCGTAATAAGCCAAGTGCCTCTGTGCTCAGATCCTGCAGTGCTTCCTGATAACGCTGGCGCAAAACGAGAATGGATCGGTCTTTGTTGTCGGCCAGCGCGTTCGCAAAGTAAGCATTGAAAATATCTGGCAGATCAGGGTCTTCAAGTGCTTTCAGCGCTTCGTAGAGATGCTGTAACTGGCTCGCCGATTCAGCTTGTTGCTCAACCGACTGCTGAATTGCGCGCCCCTGCTCACTGATTTCAGCGAGGTAACGGATGCGACTGCCGGGAATCACGGCCATAGCGCGCGGTTCCTTTTGTGATACGTCAATATCGGCAGTCCAGTTCGCCGCATCCAGTTCAAGTTTGCCGGCCATGCGTCTGCACAGTTCGGAAAACATCCAGGTAATTCCCGGATCGTTGAACTGGCTGGCTATTGTCGGGTAGACCGGAACGTCCTCATCTGCGGTCTGGAACTGCACATGATTGCGTTTCCATTGCTTGCGAATATCGCGGAGCGCATCCTCAGCGCCACGCTTATCGTATTTATTGAGCACAATGAGATCTGCAAAATCGATCATGTCGATTTTTTCCAGCTGGCTGGCCGCACCATAATCGCTGGTCATGACATAAACCGAGAAATCCACCATGTCGACAATTTCACTATCGCTCTGGCCAATGCCCGCAGTTTCGACGATCAACAGATCAAAGCCCATTGACTTCAAATACAGGATTTGGTCTGCAAGCATCTCACTGGTAGCAAGATGCTGACGCCGGGTCGCAATCGAACGCATATATACACGTTCGGAGCGCAGCGAGTTCATGCGGATACGGTCGCCGAGCAATGCACCGCCAGTGCGCCTGCGGGTTGGGTCGACCGCCAGAACCGCAATGCGCATCTGCGGATAACTACTTAAGAACCGATTCAGAATCTCGTCAGTAACACTGCTTTTGCCGGCACCACCGGTACCCGTGATGCCTATTACCGGCACCTTGCCGGCTTTCACCAGCCACGCCTTACGCATTGCGGCCAGTTTTGCCTCGCCGTACAGGCCCTCTTCGATCGCAGACACTGTTGCGGCAATGTCGATAACCCTGTCTGAGGACGAATCGGCAGGCGGTATGGTTTCCTGGCGTGCATCCTCAGTTCGCTCGATAAGGTCCCTGATCATTTCTTCAAGGCCCATTTCCATGCCGTCATGCGGGTGATAGATGCGCTCCACGCCGTAGTCCATCAGCGCTTTGATTTCCTCCGGCGTTATCGTCCCACCGCCGCCGCCAAACACTTTAATGTGTGGCGCGCCTAACTCGCGTAGTCGGTCGATCATGTAACTGAAAAATTCGTTGTGCCCGCCCTGATAGGAACTGATGGCAATGGCATCGGCATCTTCCTGGATCGCAGCACGCACAATGTCATCGACACTTCGGTTGTGCCCCAGGTGGATGACTTCTGCACCCTGCGCCTGGATAAGCCGGCGCATGATATTGATGGCCGCATCGTGACCATCAAACAGGGAAGCTGCAGTGACAAAACGCAGGGGTGTCTGGCTGCTCTTGCCAGTCTTCTTAGTCAGGTCCGGCATGTCGCTGGCGGCGGTACTCATCGACTGTGATCCTCCGATCAGTTTGCGCTCGAAAATCCCGCTTTCAGGCGGTTAATTCTTTTTAAAATCAATGCTTTGGAGCATTGCAAAAATTTTAATCTAGATTAAAATAATGCACACCGGCAAAGAACACAAGGGTAAATTGCCGTTTCCAAGGCGAACTCAGGGGCGATCAGTAATTATGGCAACAACTGCAGCGGAAACCCGCTTCGAAATTCAGCGCCATCGCATCCTCAAGGCCGCAGCGACCTGTTTCAATGCGAAAGGGTTCAGTGGCACGTCGCTGAAAGACGTGGCGCGCCACCTGGGGTTAACAGACGCTGCGCTTTACTATTACGTCAAAAACAAGGAAGAACTCGTCTACCAGTGTTATCTGCGCGCCGCTGAACTCGGATGGGATGCGATGGTTCAGGGCAGGAACGAGGGCGAAAATGGATTTCAGCAAGCGTTTCTATACCTTCGTTACCACATCGAAATCATGGTTGGTGAACGGGGCCCGGTTGCCATCATGAGTGAAATTCCCTCACTGAAGCGCTCACACCGTAACGAAATTCTGCAAGTCTCGCGTCGACATGGTGTCAGCTTCGAACAATTGCTGGCGCTCGGTATTGATGATGGGAGCATTGCACCGTGTGACGTACGCATGACCGGCAACGCCATAATGGGCTCCATCAACTGGATACCAAAGTGGTTTCATGGCGATGCGAAAATGGCCGATCAGGTATGCGGTGAGTTTCCGCAGATATTGATGCGTGGACTACGACCGTCTCAGGCCTGTAATTAGCGACTCGATTGAGCGAATTTGCAACTAGTTACAAACACTGAAAATTTACGACGGCCTTACCTGGTTAGTTTTGGGATTGATCGACTGCTGCCAGCTCTGATTTGGCCTGTTCCTGCAGCAGCTTTAATTTTTCGTTGTCGATCTGATTTGCCACGTCGCTAATCTCAACCCGGGTTTCCAGGTAGCTGAGCCGCATTTCAAGCCCAACCCGAATATCGTGGTAATAATTGGGTCCTACAGTGCCGCCTGTCGGCTTAATGATAAGCAACGCGCCACTATAGTCCGACCCGGCAACCCTCGACCCGGTTCGTTCTCTAAGTATTCTCAAATCCTGTTCAATCAAATCCGAGATGAGTTTCATATCGCCTATTGAAGCTTGCAAATCGATCAAAATGCCGTTCGAACGAGCAATTTCTGCCGGCGACATGCTTTCGATCAATTTACTTTGCGGTCGTTGCAGAACGGATTCGCCTCGTTCCGCCGCCAGTCGATACCAGGCAAGTGCTTTGGCTTTGTCCTGTGGCACGCCTTCCGCGTGCAGATACATATAGCCAACCATATACTGGGCGTACTTGTCACCCTGCGGTGCGAGGTCGTTTTCGTAAATAAAAAGGGCACGGTCAAAGTTGCCGGCCGAATACAGCTCGTCGACCCTTTCCTGCGTCCTGATCGTGCGTTGATCAGATGTTGTACCTGGAAAAGGTTTATAGGTTTGTGCATACGCGCCAGCGCAGCACAAGCTTGCGAGCAAGCCCACAAAAAATGCCAACCTGATTTTCAATTTACTTCAATTCCGTGACGGCTAATGCCCTCGTATACAGACTAAGAGTGTATTTTGACCCTGCAAGTTCCACCAAACCTGCTTCTTTTTTGCGCCAAAAATGGCCCGATTTCATGATTCCGGATCAGTAAAAACCGCTGTCCGGTTCTCCATATTGGCCCGCACGGCCTCTACCTGGTTTGTGCTGCCCATTAGCGCCCCCTGTAATACAGCCTCATGGCGCAATGCGCTGGTATGGTCCATTTGCCACGACTCATTGATCAGTTTCTTGATTGCCCGAATGGCATCTGGCGACTTTCCTGCGATCTGGGCAGCGGCCGACCGCGCCTTTGCAACGGGGTCATCGCAGACGCTGGTGACCAGGCCGATTTCAGCTGCCTCTGTGCCGCTAACGATACGGCCCGTATAGGCAAGTTCCCTGACTTTATCGGTAGCGACAATATTGCGCAGCAGAGCTGATATTCCCATATCAGGAATAATTCCCCATTTGATTTCCATGATCGACATCTTTGCATCCGGCGTCGCGTAGCGAATATCAGCGCCCAGCGCAATTTGTAGCCCGGCACCAAAAATCGTGCCGTGCAGGGCCGCTACGACCGGCACAGCAAGCTCATGCCATGCATAAGCGGCACTCTGAAAGAAATTCGCCGGCGAATTTTCTCGTGCTTGCATCAGGTCACCACCAACAGCGCCTATACCTTCACCCTGAAATACTGATATATCGATACCGGCACAAAAACTTGCACCCTCGCCATACAGAACAACAGCTCGAACCGAACTATCTGATTTTAGTTGTTCTGCTGCTTCAATCAGTTCGCGAAACATCTCCAGATCGACAGCATTTCGCTTGTCGGGACGATTGAGTTTGACCGCGGCAATATGCTCAGAAATTTCAATCTCAACTCGATTAGTCAATTGCTACTCCCTGCCTTGAATTTACTTACTGACTAAACAGCCAGCGTGCACTTCCCATTATTGATAACAACGACATCGCGTTCTTTTACCCTGCAACGGAAAGAAACGACGTTTCGGTCTTGCCACATCTCTGTCGTAATGATGTCTCCGGGATACACCGGCGCCGAATAACGAACGTCAAAACCGGTAATCAGCGTAAAATCGTAGTCACATATCGTCTTAAGAATAGCGTGGCAAGCGACGCCGGAAGTGCACCTGCCATGCATTATCGGAGCATCGAAGCCCGCAGCCTTTGCGACATCCGGATCTGCGTGCAGTGGATTGTGATCACCCGACAGGCGAAAAAGTAATGCCTGATCTGGTCGGGTTGGCAGGTCGCAACTCAGATCCGGATCGCGCTTCGGCATTTTGTGCGGCAACGGTACTGGTCCGGAAGGACCGCCGATGCCGCCATCACCTCTTGCCAGTAATATGCTGCGCAGTGTGAAAATAACAGTGTCGTCTCTGGCAAGGCGAACCTCCGACTCAAGTTCTATCCTGGCGCCTTTCCTGGCACCACGATCAACTATGCTGACGACATGTCGGTTCGCCAGCAGCTCAGCCGCCACAGGCAATGGCCGATACAGCTCAAGGTTTTGACCACTATGCAAGACACGACTGTAATCCCAGCCGCTGCCATCGAAAAACGTATTGGACAGCAGCATGCCGGCCATCGTTGGCACGGTATGCAGTCCGGGTTGTTCATAAACGTATGACAACTCACGTCGATCCAGCGGGTCGCTGCCGAACCCAACACCGAGCGCATACAGTATTGAATCCTTTTCCGTGTATTCGAACGGTTCGTCCGACACAGAGGTCGCCAGCACGGCTTCGTAGTCAATCGGCATTTGCTGGTCTGTAGAATCCGTTCATAAGTCTCGCGCAGGCATTATCTGTAAAGGCCTACATATTAGAGTGGTGGCAGTCCGGCGGCAAGATAACATACCATGTACCGGCAGCGGGTCGAGTCACTATGAACGAATATGAATCACTAATTTTGCGTGCGGCACATGCATCGGAAGCTTCTGAAATCGCATCGATGTCGAGGTTGCACGTTGAACATGGTCTGAACTGGCGCTGGACGCCGGCGCGGGTAAAGCAGCATATAAAAGACAAAGACACGATGGTACTCGTCGCCAGCATTCGCGGTGTATTGCAAGGATTTGCGATCATGAAATTTCATGATGACGTAGCGCATCTATTGTTACTCGCGGTCCAGCCGAAAGTACGACGGATGGGAATTGGCAGAGCTTTGCACCAGTGGCTGGAAAAGTCCTGCCGTACGGCAGGCATACAACGTGTGCGACTGGAAGTACGTGCCTCCAATCAGTCGGCGAAGAAATTTTACGGGAGCCTTGGATATCGGCTTGTAGGGCAAATGGCTGGCTACTACGACCGGCGCGAAGCTGCGGTCATCATGGGGAGAGCGCTTAACGAGACGATTTCGTTTTAGCGGCTAACTGTCCTGTTAGCTTGGTGACGTTATTGATCATTCGCGGCCAATTTGCCTGCCTTGTTTAGATGCGCGAACTGGGGTGGTGCAAATTGATCTTTAGTGCAATAAATGTCAGTCCGCACCAACCAATAGACCGATAACGAGAAGTACAGGCGGACCGGGCTTTAGCCGCGAATGGGCTACGGTTCTACATCGCTTTTTTTGCGTACTCCCAGCCCATATCCGCCAGCGGACCCACTGCGTTTGCAGCACGCTCGGCATGTACGCTCGCTGCGGTCCCGTCTCTTACCCGACCGGCAATGCCCTGCAGAATCGCTGCAATACGAAAGAAGTTATACGCTGAATAGAAATCCCGGTTGGCGATTCCGTTTTCACGACCGGTGCGTTCGCAATATGTCGCGACGTAATCTTCCTCGCTCGGGATGCCCAATGCTGCAAGATCCTTACCCATCAGGCCGGTGCTACCAATACCGACTTCGGGCATCTGCCAGGCCATCAGGTGGTAGGTGAAATCACCCAGAGGATGACCGATAGTCGAGAGCTCCCAATCGAGAACTGCGATAACGCGTGGCTCAGTGGGGTGGATGATCATGTTGTCCAGGCGATAATCACCGTGCACGACAGCTGTCGACTCGTCGTCTGGAATGTGCTCAGGCAGCCATTCGATCAGGCTGTTCATAGCGGCCAGCTTCGCCGTCTCCGAAGCGCTGTACTGTTTTGACCAGCGGGATATCTGTCGCGCGAAATAGTTTCCCGGCTTGCCGTAGTCTGCAAGACCGATATCTCCCACATCAAAATTATGCAACTGCGCAAGCGTTAGGTTTGCATGATCGTAAATAGCCGCTCTCTCGTCCCGATCCAAATCCGGTAAATCAAGTTCCCAAAAAATTCGTCCTTCTACATATTCCATGATGAAGAACATCGTGCCGACAATAGCCTCATCCGCACAAAGCACATAGGGTCGTGGCACCGGAAAACCTGCACTGTACAACGCGCTTATGACCTTGAACTCCCGGTCCACAGCATGTGCTGATTTGAGCAGTTTGCCGGGTGGCTTGCGCCGCATTACGTATTTCCCGGAAGGCGATTCCAGGAGGTAGGTTGGATTGGATTGACCGCCTTTGAACTGGCTCGCTGTTAGCGGGCCATGAAAACTTTCTACGTGAGAGAGCATGTAGTCCTGCAGCCGCTCTAAATCAAACTGATGTGCCTCGAGGACATCCCGCGTCCCGGAAAACTGTTCCTGTCGTTCACTCATAGAGGTCAGCCATGTCACGTCCTGATTGCTGTAATTCATTGGCATCATACCTGCTTCGCGTGGGCGGACGAATTGGTGTCGAGCTGACAGCAAACAGGGGCTGAGCATTCGCGGCTAAAGCCGCTCCCACAAGTGCATTTCGGTGCCCGGAAAATCTGTGG
>CAYOHF010000027.1:0-35920 GCA_964403695.1 uncultured Woeseiaceae bacterium
CTGGGCGGGCTCCTACATTGCTAATTAGTAATGTAGGAGCCCGCCCAGCGGGCGATTGCGGGCTATTCCAGTCATCTTGATGCTTCATTCGGGCACCGATTTTGAGTTTATGGGACAGCAGTGATGCGACATTTATTTACCCACAGATTTTCAGCTTCCCGGGTTCAGACCTGATCGAGCGCCTTGGCAAGCGCGTCGATAAGATCTTCCACATCTTCCAGACCGGCCGACAAGCGCACCAGGCCATCAATGATGCCAACACGTGCGCGCTCCGCTTCCTCTACATCGGCATGCGTCATGGTTACCGGGTGCGTGATCAGTGATTCCACCGAACCGAGATTCTCGGCAAGACTCCACACGTCGACGGCGTCCATTAGTTTCTTACCCGCTGCGAGGCCGCCTTTAACTTCAAACCAGAGCATCGCACCGTAACCACTCGCCTGACGTTTGGCTAACTCGTGCTGTGCAAATGATTCGAGCCCCGGATAACAAACTTGCTCGACTTTTGGATGTGCCTCGAGGAATTGTGCAATTGCCATGGCGTTCGCGGACTGTTGATCCATCCGCAATGACAATGTCTTGCAACCCTGCAAGGTTAGCCAGGCAACCTGCGGTGACATGATGCTGCCGGTACTGTTTTGAATAAAGCGCACAGCTTCGTCATGCTCTGCTGTTGCGCTGATTACAGCGCCGCCCACGGTCGCGTTGTGACCATCCATGTACTTGGTCGTGCTGTGGATCGACATGTCAGCACCCATTTCAAGGGGGCGCTGGTAGTAGGGCGTGAGGAAAGTATTGTCAACCGCGTGAACAGCGCCGGCTTTTTTCGCAATCTCAGAGATAGCTGCGATGTCCGAACACTTCATGGTTGGATTCGCTGGCGTTTCAGTCAGGAACAGTTTCGTGTTGTCGCGAACCGCTGCGGCTACAGCTTGCGGATCCGATCCGTCAGCGAAGGTAAACTCCACGCCAAAACGACTCAATACCTTGGTGCACAACCTGTAGGTACCACCATACGCAACGTCGGAAATTATTGCGTGATCACCAGCATTCAGGAATGCGAGCATGACTCCCTGCACGGCCGCCATGCCGGTGCCGAAGCAGGAGCAGTCAACGCCGCCTTCCAGATCGGTGAGCTTCAATTCCAGTGCCCTGACCGTCGGGTTGCCGGAACGGGAGTAGGTATATCCCTTCGTCATATACTCATCAACGGATGGCTGGACGTAGGTCGTAGTCTGGTAAATCGGTGTCAGAATCGATCCGGTAATTGGATCCGGTGTGACGCCTGCATGTATCTGCCTGGTGCTGAAACCCATTGCTGTTAATCCTTTACTTGTTCAGACAGTCAAACTGTCGTTGCGGGGACGCAAATCATACACGCAACCCGGAGCTTCAGGGAACAGTGATGTTCAGCTGTAACGGGTCGTCCGGGTCGACCTCGGGCATGAACTGCTGGTTGCGTTCATGGTTGGTCAATTGGTAGACGAGTCCCAGCCAGTTATTGACGATTGCCTTGCCGGTATCAGTCCAGGTGTTGTCGACGAGTTGCGCCAGCTCCTCAGCGGGAAATTCCGGCAAGTCGCTTCGCTCACGCGTCGCAATATCGCAGCGCTCGACAAACTGAGCAGCAATAGCGCCCGCCTCTGCGGAAAAATAGTTTTCCGGAAACGGTGGAGCGGCATCGAGTTCACCATTGAGATAACGGAGAGCCTCGCGTTTGTATTCTTTTAGAAGGCTCACCGCATCATACTCAGGGTGACCCTGAAAATAGACAATGCGAAACTGATCGGGACTCACTGCCAGGTGCACACCCACTTCTGCGCTCTCGACGAGTACTGTCAGGCCGGCTTGCTCGAGCTGTGCTCGGGTTACTGCGTTGTAACGCGAATGCGGTGCGTCAAAGCGCGTATTGATGTCGCTCATTAACGGATGTTCGGGCTCGTTAATCCTGTGGCTGTACACGCCCCACTGTTTTTGTGGCAATGGTTGTCTATCGACTCCGTGCAGATGTTTAACCAGTGCATGAGTTGCAAGGCAGGAACAAAGAATGGAGGCGACGTTGGATTCAGCCCACTTCACTATCTCGATCAACGGCTCCCAGAAGGGCTCCTCGTCCAGGGATGGGTTGGCAATATTCGTGCCGGTGATGATCAGGGCATCCAGACCCTCTTTCGCCAGGTCTGCAAAATCGAAGTAGTACTTGTCGATGTGTTCGCGCGCCACTGCGCCGCGATTTAACTCTGGTATGGTAAACGGGTAGACGTAAAACTGAGCAATTTTGTTGCAGCCGCCAACCAGCTTTATGAACTGTTGTTCGGTCGCTGTCAGGGCTGCATCGGGCATCATATTGAGAAAACCGATATGCAGTTCGCGAATGTCTTGTTCCTGTGCCCGATGTAACGACAACACTTCGTGGCCGCGGGCACGTAAGCGCGAAAACGCGGGCAAATCATTGTGGGCGACCAGGGGCATAATATTCGGCTACTGTAATGCGGCAATAATGAACAAAATACTATTATTGGTTACCCTGTACAAACGTAGAGCGAAACCGTTCGGCAGTTTACGATGAGCCCGATCAGGTTTGCGTTTCATTTTGAATGGCAAGACACCGGGCTGAGTGCACGCCAGGCATCGAAATAAGGACATAAGCGTGACTCAGGCTGAAAAAAGATCGTTGTATGAAGCGCTGACAGACCTTTCGCTGGAAATTGGCGTGCACGACCTCGCGGCACTGCAACATTATGGTCATCTTTTGGCCCCGGGTGGGCGTGTCTATGTCAATGCGGTGGCTGGCGAGGGCACCGCGGCACGAATTAAGGCAGCCGAGCAAATCAGGGCCGCCGGGTTCAGGCCGGTTCCGCACATCGCTGCACGACGAATGCCATCGGAGCAGGCGCTCGATGATTACCTTGCTGGCTTCGGCGAGCGAGCTGGCGTTAACGAGATTCTGCTTGTCGGTGGAGACTTGTCTGAATCTCTGGGTCCGTATGACAGCGCTCTTGATGTGATTGAGTCGGGTCTGCCCGCAAAGCATGGGATCACGCGAATCGGTATTGCCGGCTATCCGGACGGACACCCCGCTATTGATGCTGTGGTCCTCAACCAGGCTATGCAAGAGAAACTTGCAGCTTGTAAGTCAGCAGCGATCGATCCGTATGTTGTCACGCAGTTTTCGTTCCAGGCAACTGCAATCATTGCGTGGTGCCGTGCGACACATGAAAAATATCCTGGCCTTCCTATTCACGCCGGAATTCCGGGCCCGGCTAAATTCGGGACCCTGTTGCGCTACGCACGAATTTGCGGTGTTCAGACTTCGGTAAGGAAATTGCAGGCGAATAAAAATCTGGCTTTCGAACTGCTGCGCCGCGCCGCACCGTGGGAACAGCTAGCGGCGATCGGGCAGTACCGTTTGGATACCGGTCAGCCACTAAGCACACACTTGTTTACCTTTGGTGGACTCAAGGAAACCACAAGCTGGTTGCAGAAGGCTGCAAAGGGCAAAAAGGACACTAGCGACGTGGTGGAATTTTAGTCGACCGAATCTTTCGTCACGGGATAGTCCTCGCCGAGTGATTTCACCAGAGAAACAGACATCACCACACCAACAACAAGAATGGGCAGCGACACAACCAGTAAAGTCGTTTGCAGTACCTTGATTCCGCCAATGAACATGAATGTTACGGGTAGCAAGCCGAGGGCAAATGCCCAGAACACCCGGTGCCAGCGGGCAGGATCGTCACCTGCTTTCAGGAATAACGTTGCAACGGATGCCAGCGCGTAAGACGCTGAATCGTAAGTGGTCGCGGAAAAAATGAGTGCGACCAGGCTAAACACGGCGATTGCAACTGTAGACATCGGCAATTGATCCAACACGGCGATAATGGCGTGGTTGCCGCTTTGTGACTCAACGATGTTGCTAACAGCGACCACCCCCTCCAATTCCAGGTACATGGAGTAATTCCCCAGGATCATGTAGAACATCCAGCCACCCAGAGAGCCGAGCACCAGCATCCCGACAATCACTTGCCGAATTGTCCGGCCCCGTGAAATTCGTGTGACGAACAGACCGACATAGGGAGCAAATGCGATCCACCAGGCCCAGTAGAATATCGTCCAGCTTTCCACGAAACCGGAGTCGGTTAACGGATCTGTCCAGAAACTCATGCGCACGAAATTCTGCGCTAACAGGCCGACACTGTTGATACTCGTCTTTAGCAGGAACAAAGTGGGACCCGCTATCAGCACAAAAATCAGCAAGCTGAACGCCAGCAGCAAGTTCGCGTCACTCAGGCGCTTGATGCCTTTTTGTAAACCAAGCCAGACACTACACGCAAACAAAACGACACAAAGAATAACAACAGCGAATTCCAGACCGAATGAGAGCGGTATATCGAACAGCCGGGCCAGCAAGGCGGCAATCATCGGAGAGGAGAATCCGAGTGAGGACGCCGCGCCGCCGATCAATGCAATCATGAACAGGAAGTCTATGCCGCGGCTTACCGCACCATGCTCGTGTCCCTTGAGAAAGTAGTGGCAACTGCTGCTGAAACGAAGATAGGGCAGTTTTTTTACGTAGTAGGGATACGCGATGGCAATCGTTGGCAGGCAATAGAAAGCCCAGGCGGAAATACCCCAGTGATACATGCCGTAGGTTGAGGCCCATTCGGCTGCCTCTGTGCTTCTCGGTGCGACCCCGAATGGCGGCGACTGATAGTAGAACGACCATTCGATGCCGCACCAGTACATAAGTCCTGCACCAACACCTGCGCAGAAAAGCATCGCAACCCAGCTGAGCGTTGAAAATTCGGGGGATTCGTCGGCGTCGCCGAGTTTGACTGCGCCGAAACGACTGCTCGCGATCCAGATAAGAAGCCCGATACAACCTACACCGGCGAGCAGATAGAGGATGCCGAGTTCGTTGGCAATAAAATCGTACATCGACTGCATCAATTTGCCGCTGGTGTCCGGTGACAACGCTAGCGGCAGGCAGACAAGAAACATGATCGCAACGCAGGCGCCGAAATTTACCCAGTCTGTTTTGCTCTGTTCCATTAAAGCTCCAGTCTGTTATTACCTGCTCTGGTGTAACTCGTCCCTGTAGATCCTGCAAAGTTCAGGTTCAGGGGTATTTATTGTGCGCACGGGCTCGTTGATTTCCTGAACACCAAAACCAGGTTTCGAAAAGTCAGGCCAGTTTGCCATTGTGGGTCCATTCGGGTTGCCGGTTTTCGCAAACTGCGACCAGTAAGACATTGTAGCGGCAGTAACCTGCAAATCAGTTTCACTGGTTTCCATCCACGCGTCATGCGTGCCGAATACGTAGGGTAACTCAACGCCATGGTAGGCCCGCCACAATTCACCGGCGCGTCCTTCCCGGGCTCGGGAAAACAGGTACATCCAGGTGTCGGCGCCTGCCGCCGACATTTCTTCTGCGAGAAATTGTCCCGGGCATAACATTCGGGCTGCGGTACGCAGTCGGTCCATCCGCAGTCGAATATCCGGCTCTGCTGCGACGGCTCTGAGTGCCGCGGTTGAATCTGACGGGAAAAATTCCGCTGCCATTTTCCGCTCACTCCCGGCATCGGCATCCTCCGCTATATAGGCATACCACTCCTCGGCATTGCTGCCAATAATCATTGATCTGGCGCGAAAATTTCCGGACGAGAGTTTGCTGGCAACAGATTCCTGCAAAAGGACGCCATCAAGTACAGGTGAGTGGTAGTAGCCCTGGGAAATTTCGTCAGCTCGTTGCAAAAGCTCCCCTGCCGAAATTTCGCGCATCTGTGCGATGGTAAGCGGGTTATCCTCACCCAGTGCCTGCGCAATCCGGACACCGCGCCGTTGCTCGTCGGCAAGCGAATGGACATCGCGTAGCCCGAAACCAGCCGTGCTTTGCAGGATTACCTGTTGAAAGAGATCGTCCGTATTTTCTGCAAACACTAACGCAACAATATTGGCACTACCGGACGACTCACCGAACAGCGTGATGCGATCTGCATCACCACCGAACGCTGCGATGTGATCCTGAATCCATTGCAGGGCTGCGATCTGATCCCACAAACCGAAATTAGCAACCACCGGACCCTGGTCCAGTTCCGGGTGTGCGAAAAAACCGAAATCGCCGAGCCGGTAGGCAATACTGACAACGACAACACCATGTTGTGCCAGTGCGTGACCATGGTAGTTGGGTTCCCATGACCAGCCGCTGCGGTTGCTGCCACCGTGAACGTAAACCATGACCGGCAGTTTCTCGTTGCTGTCGATGGCGGGGCTCCAGACATTCAGATACAGGCAGTCCTCGCTTACCGGGAGGTCGGCAACGACATCTCGGGCGTTGCCGAATAACGCTGCAAGGTCGCGATACCAGTCGACAATTCGCTGCATTTGCATGCAGGCTGGTGCGAATTCGGCGGCATTACGAACATCGCGCGTTGATTCGTATTCTTGTGGGCCCTGCCAGCGCAGATCACCGATAGGTGCGGCGGCGAACGGAACGCCAAGAAAGGCGGAGATATCAAGGCCATCTATTTGTTTTCCGCGAAGTGTTTCCCCATTGATAACGACTTCCGGCTCAGAGGCGCAGGTCAGGCTCGAAAATAGCAGCAGGAGTGCGAGTAGATTTCGCACAATCACTCAGACAGACCTGCTTGTCCAAAAATTCCATCAATTACCTGGAACACACGCGGTTCCAGCCTGGTTTCGCTGTAGTCCTCCTTGAAGTAACTTGTAAAAACGGCGACCACGTCGCGTTGCGGATTAACCAGCAATCCCTGGCCAGCCCAACCGCCCTTATAAAAATTTCCGTTGGCGTAAATTTCGTCCCATTGGTAGACGTTGTGACTGATGCCGCTCTCTTCGACAGTTGGCAATCCTGCATTTGCACGCAGCGCCGGATTACCGCCGGAACGAAGCAACTCAAGATGTGCATCAGTAATTATTTGCTTGTCTGAGACGACGCTGTAACTTGGTGTAAACAGCAAACCGAAACGCGCTACATCACGCATGCGCGCCATGAATCCGCCATGTGTTACCGGCGTGCCGTAGCGTGGCGCAATGTACGATGCATCAGCTTCCGCGCCGATCGCATACCAGATCTCCTTCGTAAACGCGTCCTGGAATGGCATACCGGTCACCTTTTCGACCAGCCAGGCGAGAACAAAAGTGTTGAAGCCCGAATAGGAGAATCTTTCACCCGGCTCGGCGTGACTGGAGACCTGCAGCGATGCTGCAAAGTCATACGGATTGTCCGGTGCATTTTCGGTTCGGAAGCCATCGCCTATAGCCATGGAATAACGGTAATAACAGGAATCGCGGGTCTCATACTCGTCCGGGCAATCGAGGCCGCTTGCCATGTCCAGCAGGTTGCGCACCGAAATTCCGGAGAAACTCGATTCGCTGAGCTCGGGCAAATACGACTCTATTGGCAGGCTGACGTCTATTTCGCCACGTTCTTCAAGAATTCGGATGACGCTCGACACGAAAACTTTTGCCACCGACCAGTAGACCGGTTTTTCGTAGTCCTGCATTCGCGGATACCGTTCGTATACGATTTCCCCTCGATGCAGGATGACCACCCCCATTGCCGTCGATTGCTCGCTTTCGATGAAGGATTCGAAAGTCATTGGACCTTCCGGCGTATCGACAATGAATGCGGCGATTTCCGGCATCGGTCGCTCGACGAGTTCGCGCACCGGTCCGTTGCGATAGACATTTACGGTGGGAAAGATCTGGTGCAGGTTCCTGAAGTTCCACGCCATGTCCTCGCCGTTGACGGCCCACCAGATATCATCGGTTGGCAGTTTCCTTAGCTGGCTTTTGATTTGCGCTACCGTTGATGCAGGTTTGAATGGAGATGGTGTTGCTGCGGCATCCGCCCGCGCCGCTACGGCTTCCGTTTTATCACCACAGCCTTGCAGCAACACAGCAACCAGCAAGGCAAACAAGAATTTGTTAATAATTACCGTCTCCACCGGGTGAGCATAGCGTGGTGATATTCATATACTGGTACGCCACACCACAAAGTGAAACGCGGGTTTCGACACAACGCCGTCACAATTTACAATATATTGGACGATAATTGACGAATTCACTCACCATCTGGAAGGGTACTCGAGAGCATGCACGACACAAGATCAATACGTGAACTGATTGCCTGTCAAAAACCGGGCTGGTCTCTCGAACAACGTTTTTATACGGATCCGGAAATCTACCAGCTTGAGCTTGACTGCATCGTTATGCGCAACTGGACCTTTGCCGGGCATCAGTCACAGCTGCCGGAAGCTGGTGATTTCAAGGTTTTCAGTATTGCCAATGAGTCGGCGATCATTGTCCGAAGCCAGGGTGGCGAGATCAAGGCTTTCGCAAACGTGTGTCGTCACCGCGGTTCGCGCGTTTGTCTCGAAAAATCAGGTCACACGCGAAAGTTTGAGTGCCCCTATCACGGCTGGATCTATGATACGGATGGCAAATTGCTGGCCGCCCGGAATATGCCGGAGAATTTCGACAAGGCCGATTACAGCCTGCACGATGTCTCGGTTGAAGTTGTGCACGGGCTGATTTTCATCAGTTTCTGCAGTGATCCACCGTCACTGAAAGGTGCACAACGTGATCTGGCCGAGCCGATGGCGATGTTTGATTTCGAAAACCTGAAAGTTGCTGCGCAGAAAACCTATCCAATTGCCGCAAACTGGAAGCTGGCCGTTGAGAATTACCAGGAGTGCTATCACTGCGCTACATCTCACCCTGAATACGCGAAGATGCATACGCTGATGCTCGACAGGAATAAGCGCGAGCGCGTACAGGGGCATATGCACGAGAAAATGGCGGCGTGCGGCCTGAAAGATATCGATCACGATTTCATCGACACCGCGGCAAAACCTGGCGAGCAGGGTTACGGCTACAGCAGAACTGCATTATTCGATGGTTACAAGACTGGCAGCGAAGATGGTGAGCCGTTGGCACCATTGCTTGGCAACCTGACTGATTTTGATTGTGGCGCCTCTGATTTTACCATTGGCCACTGTTCCTTCATGCTCGCATACAGCGATCATGTTGTGGTGTATGTCTTTACCCCAGTTGACCACTTACATTGCGAGTGCAAAATATACTGGATGGTGCGTGGCGATGCGGTCGAAGGTAAAGACTATGATCGCGAAAAACTGGTGTGGCTGTGGGATATTACAACCTACGCAGATGAAAAAATAATCGTCAATAACTGGAAGGGCGTTAATTCCCGCTATTACCAACCAGGTCCGTTTTCCGGTATGGAAAGAGCAGAGCAGGTTTACATAGACTGGATTTTGCAGGAGCTGCGGCGCTCACCGCAGGCGCAGTTGCAAGCCTAGCCGGTCTTCCGCTGTGCTCGCCTGGTCGCCATCCACGTCAGGATCACGCCGATGCTGACAAATACGATAATTAATGTTGTCAGCGCATTGATGTCCGGCGTTAGGTCGAGCTTCACCCTGGAAAATATCAGCATCGGCAGCGTGCTGCCGCCCGGGCCCGACACAAAAGTCGCTATTCACATTTCGTCAAGTCCACGCTTTAGCAGACTCCGCGCAATAATCAGCCGCTGAATCTCGCTCGTGCCTTCCCAGATTCGATCCACCCGCAGTTCGCGGAAGAAACGCTCCGCGACGTTCTCACGCATGTATCCGCGACCCCCAAAAATCTGCACCGCCCGGTCCGCTACCCGATTGGCCATTTCGGAGACGAATAGTTTCACCATGGAGCAGCGGTTGTGCATTGCTTTGAGGTTTTCGCCACGATCATTGGCTGCTGCGGCTTCAAAGGTCATAAGACGGGCTGCCCACAGTTCGCTGGCGCTGTCGGCGAGCATGAACTGGATTGCCTGTTTCTCGCTCAATGGCGCGCCATCCACGATACGTTGCTGTGCGAATGCAGTGGCTTCCTCGATCAATCGGGCGGCTGCGCCACAACAGCGTGCGCCAATCATAAGCCGCTCGTGACGAAACCAGCTTTTCGTGAACGCCATTCCGTCGCCCGGTTTGCCGACTCGCTGATCTGTTGGCACAGCGACATCTGCAAATCGGTAGGTTGGATGGTGGGCCGCATAGGTGTGACTGAACAATGGTGATGCGGTCATCTCAATGCCGTCGGTTCCCTGGTCGACCAGGAATAATGCCTCATCATTTTCATCCGGTATGCGGGCCTGGAACCAGAAGAAATCAGCGAGGTTGGCGCTGGTTACGTACCATTTTTCACCGTTCAGAATATAGGAGCCATTGTCTTCAGTCGCCGTCGCTTCAAGCGCGGCAACATCCGAACCGGGCCCGGATTCGGTGATGGCGTAACAGTCTTTTAATTCGCCATGCATCATCGGCAATATGTATTTTTCGATTTGCGGTTCTGCGCATGCTTCGAACATCCATTTCTGTGGCTCAGAGAAACACCAAGAGAGGGCGTTCGTCACCCGGCCCAGCTGCTCCCAGACGGCTACCTGTTCGACCAGTGGCAATTCCAGGCCGCCGTATGCTTTTGGCACATCCATTGCGCTGAAACCAAGTTCAATCGCGCGCGCTTTGTTTCGTTTCGTGATTTCGGGGGCCAACATCCCCTCATTCATTTCCGCATCCACTTCATGCGGCTGCAGATATTCGTCAGCGTACGACCTTGCATGTCGCTGCCATTCAATAGCGCTATCGCTTAATTCTATTTTCAACTCGGGCGCCTCACTCTTTCGGATAATGATCAGGGAACACTGCGTGCAGGTAACTGTAGATCGATTTCATTGCAGTGCTGCGATTGAATGTCTTTGGGTGAATCAAGCAGGCCAGCCAGAGGCCATCGGTCACTGATGTCAGTACGTCAGTGACCGTTTGTGCATCGATATTTGAGTAATTTCCCTCACTAATTATGTCTTGGGCAAGGTCCAGCATGATTGAGTCGTACTTTTGCTCATACGCCGCACAAATCTTGCGGTAAGTTGGGACCGCTTTCGCTTCCCCCCAAAAAGCGAACCAGACAGCGAGTTTTTTGTGATCGCAGATGGATGGCTTGAGGTCCATTTCCATGAGTGCAAGCAGTTTCGCTGCGGCTTGCGGCGGTGATTTGGCAACTGTCCGCATGAACTCGGTATCGTAGTCTTCAAACAGGTAATTCAGTGTTTCCTTCAGCAGGTTGTCTTTGCTTTTGAAGTGCAGGTTAACAATGCCCTGCGACAGTCCGGCTTCGTTCGCAACGTCGGCGAGCGTCATGCTGCCGAGGCCCTTATTGGAGATACACTTGATAGTCGCATCGAGAAGCTGCTGCTGTCGGCGTTCCTTTGAAAGTGCCCGTCGGCCTGTTTTTTCTTTGGCAATGACCATGCATGGAAACTCGTCGATTATTCAATAGCTTATACATATGTGAGGTGTGTAAGCTTTTGTTAATAAAGTAGATTGTGCCATAAAATGAATGAGTATTCATTCATTTATCTGGACTTTGGTGCCGTCGCCGTGAGATTCTAGGCCGGTAACAGGTCAACCGGAGGCCCTATGAGGTCGCTCGCAAAATCCAATCAACATTTCCGCAAGGCGATTACAAAATTGCCACTCGGTGTGTCTTCAAACTTTCGCTACTGGGGTGATGACAAAACAATTTACGTTAAGCGCGGTAAGGGTGCGCGCCTCTGGGATATTGATGACAACGAATACATCGACTACCGGCTGGCATATGGCCCCGCGATTCTCGGCTATGCGGATTCGCGCGTAGACGATGCTGCTCGTGCCGGAATAGAAGTTGGTGGAGTGTTTGCGTTGGGCACCGAGCTTGAGTACGAGGTGGCTGCCAAAATCAGCGCTATGGTACCGGCAGCTGAGTTAGTGCGATTTTCCAATTCCGGTACAGAAGCCGTAATGGCTGCGCTGAGAATTGCACGCGCGTTCACCGGCAAGGATGGACACATTATTCTGGAAGGTGGCTATCACGGCCTGTTTACCGAGGTGCTCTGGTATACGGAAGTAGAAGACTGGAAACCGCAGGACGGTGCTCCGGAAGTACTGCCATATGGTGAGGGTGTACCTGAATTGATGAAGCCGCTTTTTCACGCGGTTCCACTTAACGACGCCAATGCCGTTGAGGATGTTCTAAAGAAGAACCACCAGGATATTGGCGCGTTTCTAATCGAGCCGATCATGGGCAATTGCTGCGGCCTGACCGCTACAGCGGAGTATCTTGCCGACGTTCGGGCACTCTGTGACAAGTACAACGTCGTACTGATCGTTGACGAAGTCAAAACCGGATTCAGAGTTGCGAAGGGCGGCGTACAGGAACTACTCGGCGTCAAATCTGATATTTGCACTTTCGCAAAAGCGCTTGGCAATGGGTACCCGATTTCGGTCGTGGCTGGTCGCGAGGAAATCATGCGTAAAGTCGGTGATGGCGTCGTGCACGGCGGTACTTTCACGGCGCATTCTGTTGCGCTGGCCGCTGCCAACAAGACCCTGCAAATCCTTGATGAAACTGATGCGCTGGCAACGATACAAAAATACGGCGAAGACCTGCAGGCAGGGTTGAGCGGGATTCTTACGCAACGGGGAATCGAGCACAGTTTTGTCGGGCACCCGTCGATGATGGGCTTGTTCTTTAGCGAAAAGGCGCCGGTGGACTACCGCGACTGGGTAAATACGAATTACGAGTTCTACGATTCACTGGCACCAGAGTTACACGAGCTGGGCATCCTGGTTGAGCCGGATTCCAGGGAGCCATGGTTTATGTGTGAGGCTCATGATGTGAAATGCCTTGCCGAAACGCTGGACAAATTTGAAACAGCGGTGGACATTACGATCAGAAAACAAAACATAAAAAAAGGTTGCGCGCAGAGTGTGTGACGCCATAAAAACTATTGTGAGCGGCAAGCCAGCTACCACTAACAGAATAAGACAGAGCGATCTGAATCGATGAAAACATACGATGCCATTGTTGTTGGCGCCGGACATAACGGCCTTACCAACGCAGCCTATCTCGCAAAATCCGGCCTCGACGTCTTGTGCGTGGAGAAAAACGATTACATCGGTGGCGCGACAGTCAGTCGTAATCTTTACAAGGACTGGTTTTATTCAAACTGTTCTTATGTATGCAGTTTGTTGCGCCCGGAAATTTTTCGCGACCTCGAGCTTGCAAGACATGGTCTGCAGATAACGCCCTACGGTGGTGGCACGGTATTCATGGAGAATGGCGACTACCTCGGCAGCTACCCCGACGAGGAAGTTCATTATCGTGAGTACGCCAGGTTTTCCAAAGCAGATGCAGACGCCTATGAGAGGTATTCAGCGGACACCATGCGTCAGTGCCGGTTTATTCGTGATTTCCTGTTGCGCACACCACCCGACCCCACTTCCTTTAAGCCAAAAGACCTGAAAGAACTGGCCCATCTTGGCGCCAAATTCTACGAAATGGGCGAGCAACGCATGTACGACACGGTCCGTTTCTGGACAATGAGCGTTGCGGAGTATCTGGACGAGTATTTCGAAACAGATGTCATCAAGGCAGCGTTGTCGGGCAGCGGAATTATTGGCACTGCACTCGGAATTCACTCGCCGGGTACGGCCTACGTGCTTTTGCACCATTACATGGGCGACGTGGATGGCAATATCGGTGCCTGGGGTTATGCGCGCGGCGGCATGGGATCCGTCGCCGACGCTATCAGCAAGGCGTTTCTGTCCTACGGCGGCGAGCTGCGTACTGACGCGGGCGTTGAACAGATCGTTGTGAAAAACGGCAAGGTCAAGGGCGTAGCACTAAGCAGTGGCGAAGAGATTGACGCCCGCATTGTTGTTTCGGCGATGGACGTAAAACGTACCTTCCTTAAATGCATGGACAAGAATGACCTCGATGCGGACTTCTACAACCAGGTAAAAAACTTCAAGATTCGTGGTTCTTCCGGGAAGCTGAATATCGCACTGGATGGCATGCCGACTTTTCCTGCATTGCCAAAAGGCAGCCCGCTACTGGATGGCGATATGCATTTTATCGACTCGATGGAGCGCATGGAGCGTGCCTATGACGACTGGAAGGAGGGCACCTGGTCGAAGGATCCATACGTCGATATGGTTATCCCGACGCTTTCAGACCCAACGATGGCGCCGCCGGGTAAACACTTCATGAGTTGTTTCGTACAATATTGCCCGGCCAAAATTGAGGGCCGCGAGTGGACCGACGAAGAGCGTGATCAATTTGGGCAAACCGTAATCGACCAGATCGCTGATTACAGCCCGGATTTCAAAGACCTTATACTGCATGTCGAAGTTCGCACGCCGCGCGAGATTGAAAACGAGGCCGGGCTGACTGAAGGTAATATTTTCCATGGCGAGTTGACTATGGATCAGCTGATGTTCAACAGACCCATACCGGGATACGCTCAGTACCGCGGACCGGTCAGCGGGCTTTATATGTGTGGCTCGAGCACGCACCCCGGTGGCGGTGTTATGGCAGCCCCCGGTTGTAATGCAGCACGTGAAATACTCAGCGATCTCAGGCGTCCGGATATTACGCCTGCCAATTTTGGTGACGACTAATGAGCGAGAGATTCGACGCAATTGTTGTAGGGGCGGGTCATAACGGCCTGGTATGTGCGTCGCTACTCGCAAAGGCCGGTAAGAAGGTGCTGGTTCTTGAAGCTAACGACCAGGTTGGCGGTGCTGCTGTAAGCCGGTCTTTCGCCGAGGGGTACTCGGTGTCAGCCTGCGCACATTTGTTGTACCAGTTGCAACCGCAAGTGAAAAAGGATCTTGGTCTGAAATTCGACCTTGCAGCGGACCGGATTGGCACTATCGCGCTGGCGACGGATGGTAACCACATACGCCTTAATGGCGACGAAATTTTCGGTACCAGCGATGAAGATGCGGCCAGCTACAGAGACTTCCGACGACGCATGACGCGCTTCGCGGACTTCCTTAAGACATTCCTCAATAAATCTCCACCCCGCCTCTGCAAAGACGCCAGCAAAACAGATATGTTCACGCTTGCGCAGCTCGGCTTTGACCTGCGCCGACTTGGCAAAACAGAGATGCAGCAGTTTTTGCGCCTGATTGGCATCAATATTTTTGATGAGCTCGAAGAGCGCTTCGAAAGTCCCCTTTTGAAAGGTGCATTGAGTGTAGACGCCGTGCTCGGCACACACCTCGGGCCAAGATCGCCGAACACCATACTGACTTACCTGTACCGGCTGGCCGGATCGCACGGCACGCTGAGCATGCCGGTGGGCGGCATGGGCGCGGTTTCGAATGCACTTGCGCAATCCGCAAGAGATAATGGAGCAACCATTCGAACCGGTATGCGGGTTAAAAAGATCGTCATTGAAAATGGTCGTGCCGCAGGCGTGGAAACTGAAGATGGTGAATCGTTCTCCAGCTGGCTGGTTGTGTCTAATGCAGATCCAAAATCAACCATAATGGACCTGGTCTCAGCTCGTAACGTCGAAACAGGTTTTACACGTCGTATTCATCACCTGCGCTCTCAGGGTAATGCCGCGAAATTGCATCTTGCGCTGGACGGCTTGCCGGACATCAATGGTATGGACAAGCGCGAGTATGGAGATCGTATCCTGATAGCGCCGGATCATAAATACGTCGAGCGTGCATTCAATCATGCCAAGTACGGGGAGACTTCTTCGAACCCGATATTGGAAATCACTTTTCCAAGTTTTCGTGACACTACACTCGCGCCGACCGGCAAACATGTGATGTCTGCCATCGTGCAATATGCGCCGTACAATCTTAAAGAAGGCTGGTCCGATAAAACGCGTGACGTATTTACTGAAGTGGCTATCGACAAAATCGCCGAGTATGCACCGGACATTCGCAGCCGAATAACGGCAACGGAAATGCTGACGCCGGCCGATATTGAGCAGCAATTTAATATAACCGGTGGGCACTGGCATCATGGTGAGTTGACGCTTGATCAGTTCCTGTTTACGCGGCCCGTAGGCGGCGCAGCGCAATACGCGATGCCGCTGGACGGACTCTATCTGTGCGGTGCCGGAGCACACCCGGGTGGTGGTGTGAGCGGTGCGGCCGGCAGAAATGCGGCGCGCAGCATTCTGAAGCGGGAGAAATCAGCATGACAATCCAGGAAGTCGAACAGGCCCGCTTCAGGTCGCCATTTTATCCGCGGCAGGCGGAACTCGACCGCCTCAATCGCTGGCACGAATGGAAAGGTTATTCCAGCGCCGACGGTTTCTTCGACACTACGCTCGAATACTTCTCAATTCGCAACAGCACGGGTGTTTTTGATCTGACACCAATGACCAAGTACCGCATTACAGGTCCCGACAGCCTGGTATTTCTGAATAGACTGGTCACGCGCGATATGCGGAAAATCAAGCCGGGCCGCGTCGCGTATGCCGTGTGGTGTGATGACGACGGGCAGGTCATCGATGACGGCACCATTTTTCATCTCAGGGAAGGTGAATACCGGCTGTGCTCCCAGGAGCGTCATATGGCCTGGTTTCAGGCAGCGGCCATTGGTATGGACGTGTCGATTGTCGATGAAACGCATGACATCGCCGCTTTGGCCATTCAGGGGCCGACGTCATTCAGCATACTCAACAAAATGAATCTCGATGGTATCGAAAATCTGAAAATGTTCGGCCTCACACATTTCGACTTCGAGGGCACTGAACTCATGGTCTCACGCACTGGCTTTACGGGTGATCTCGGCTATGAGGTGTGGCTGTCGCCGGATAAAGCGGAGGCTTTCTGGGACGCACTTTTTGCAGCGGGCGAGTTTCACGGCATCAGGGCGATGGGAACGGATGCACTCGAACAGTCACGCATCGAAGCGGGCTACATCGCTGCCTACGTCGACTTCCTGCCAGCCAATGTTACGGTCCGTTCCGGTCGCTCGCGTTCACCGTTCGAATTGGGCCTGGACTGGTTGGTTGATTTCAAAAAGCCAAACTTTAACGGCCGCCGCGCCCTGGCAAAGGAAAAGCGCGAGGGCTCGACCTGGAGATTGGTCAAGCTCGATATCGAAGGCAACAAAGCGGCGCATCATTCATATATTTATGCGAAATCCGGCGGGCGGAAAAAGGAAGTGGGTTTCATCACATCGGCTGCGTGGTCACCGGTTTGTAAACAGAATATTGCGATTGGTACGGTAAGAACGCCGCACGGCAAGGTTGGCGACAAGCTTTATGTCGAGGTTTTCTATCAGCGAGAAATGCACTGGTCCCGATTGATGGCCGAGGCGACGGTTGTGGACAAACCGTTTTGGGATCCGCCGAGACGACGTGCTACGCCGCCTGGACCGTACTGAGATAATCTAACTTTGGCGACATGCTGTGGGAGCGGCTTTAGCCGCGAATGCTCGGCCCCTATTCGCGGCTAAAGCCGCTCCCACAGCATATCGCAACCCGAATATGAAGCATGAACTTGATCCTCTTCTGCGCCCCCGGTCAGTCGCCGTCGTCGGCGCGTCCGCGCGAGAGGATTCAATGGGCGAGTGGTCGCTAACGAACCTCATACGTGGAGGATTTTCCGGCAACATATATCCGGTAAATCCCGGTTACGATGCACTGCAGTCCTTGCGCTGTTACAAAAGCCTGACTGATCTCCCGGAAGTGCCCGACCTTGTCATTTTCGCAGTTTCCGACCAGCGCATCGAAGCAGTGTTCGACGCGGCAATAGAGCTTGCGGTCCCAGCCGCCGTGCTGATGTCGTCGATGTATGTGGACGATGATAAAGAGCCATTCCTGAAAGACCGCATTCGAGAAAAGATCCATGCTGCGGGGATGTTGGTGTGTGGTGCCAACGGCATGGGTTTCTACAACATCCGCGATAGTGTCTGGGCGTGCGGATTCGACAGCCGCATGCATGTGGCGCCGGGCAATGCGAGCCTGATCAGTCATTCCGGTTCCGGCATGTGCGGCATTATCGATTGCGAAGAAAGACTAAGGCTGAACTTCGCCGTGTCGACGGGTAACGAGCTAAGCGTCTCGATGGATCAGTACCTGGACTTCGTGCTTGAGCTGCCTGAAACAAAAGTCGTCGGCCTGTTTGTAGAAACGGCCCGAAATCCCGAGGGATTCAGGGCCGCATTGGAAAAAGCGGTACGAAAGCGTATTCCCGTTGTTGCTCTGAAAGTGGGTCGCACGAGGAAGTCTGCCGAACTAACAGTTTCTCACTCAGGTGCGCTGGCCGGTGATGATGCAACTTACGACGCATTGTTCGAACGTTACGGTGTACATCGTGTGCATGATATGGATGAGCTGGCGACCGCGTTAATTCTGTTCGCGGAATTACATCCGATCGGGCCCGGTGGTCTCGCGACACTGCATGACTCCGGTGGTGAGCGCCAGCTAATGGTCGATCTCGCCGATACCGCAGGAGTGCCACTGACCGAGCTCGGCGCAGACACCGTCGCGGCACTTGAAGCGGTGCTTGATCCGGAACTGCCGGCGGTTAACCCGTTGGACGGCTGGAGTCGCGGTGGCGAAACTGCGAATTCGCAAATGACAGAATGCCTTACCCTGATGATGCAGGACGACGGCGTTGCGCTTGGCGCTATCGTTCACGATCGGGCACCTGACGGGTTTATCTACGCAAGTTATGTGCACCGCATGAGACACGCCAGTGACCTGTCCGGCAAACCGGTCGCGTTGGTTGCGGCGCGCCAGGGCACGGGTTGTGATCCGTTGGTTGTTGCAACAACACACAACGGTTTTCCGGTTGTCGATGGCGTTTCGACATTCCTGCGTGGTGTTCGCGGCCTTATGAACTATCGGGATTTCTTGCAGAGGCCGCCAATGAAGGCCGCGGCAGCGGTGCAAGAAACGGCCACAAACTGGTCCAAACGATTACAAGACAGTCCGTTGCTGGATGAAGAACGATCACTTTCGCTGTTACGCGACTTCGGGATTGCAGCGGTTCGATCGCAAATCGCAGAAACCGGCGACGAGTTAAAGGCGCTGGCAATGGAACTTGGGTATCCACTGGTTCTGAAGACGGCCAAACCTGGCCTCGTACACAAGACAGAGCAAAAAGGGGTCATTCTTAATATCGGGGATGAAGAGCAACTCATTGATTCATATGCAGACATCAGGTCCCGACTGGGTTCGCGCGTGATTTTGGCAAAAATGGCGCCCGCCGGAGTCGAGATGTTTCTCGGTGCGCGCACTGACCCGCAGTTCGGCCCGGTCGTCATGCTTGGTTTCGGTGGAGTACTCGCCGAGGTCATCGGCGACGTAGTCTTCGCGTTGCCTCCCTTCGATGCCACCTACGTCCGTCGACGCCTCGATGAACTAAAATTATTTGCATTACTGGACGGGGTTCGCGGCAGCCAGTCATGCAACGTGGATGCATTCTGCATCATGGTAGAAAAATTCTCAGTCATGGTCGACGCCATGCGGAACGAGCTGAAAGAGATCGATGTAAACCCGGTTATTGTAAGTTATCAGGAATGTCTTGCGGTCGATGCGTTGATCGTGGGCCGACATTAAAGGCGAATAAAATGAGCGTTGAAAAACTTGCGGAACACACTCTCGAGCAATGGCAAAGCGTTGCACAACGGGAGTTGAATTCGGCAGAAACCAGGTTGTTCGTTGATGGTGATTATAGAGATGTGATCGATGGCGGTCGCTTCGACACTATCAACCCGGCCAACCGCGAAATGCTTGCGACGATGTCAGCGGCGAATCAGAAAGACGTTGATGCGGCGGTCGCTGCAGCCAGAAGCGCGTTCCGCTCAGGCAGTTGGTCGCGCATGGCGCCCCGTGATCGTATGCAGGTTTTGTATCGATACGCCGAGTTGATCGAGGAAAATACAGAGCAGCTTGCAGTGCTTGATACCCTTGATATGGGCAAACCCATCAGCGACATGCTCGAGGTTGATATCCCGTCCGTTATCGAGACGATTCAGTTCATGGCGGAATACATTGACAAGATCGAGGGCAGCGTCACCAATACTGAATCCGACAATGCCCGTGACAAGTGCATTGAAAGCCTCCTCAGTTGCACGCAAAGTAAATCGGCCTGGATTCGGCTGTCCGAATGAGCAAAATTCTTTTTGAAAAATGTGGCTCTGTCGGGGAAATCAAACTCAATCGGCCCGACAAACTCAATGCTATTGATGGGGAGATGCTCGACGGGCTGGATGCCGCTCTGGACCGGGCCGCCGCGGACGATGAAATTCGCGTACTACTTCTGAGTGGAGAGGGTCGCGCATTCTCCGCTGGGTTTGATCTTGATATGGGCAGTGCGGCTGCAAATGAATCGCAGATCGATTTTCTGCGTAGGGAATTACAACGTGATTTCGACCTCATCATGCGCTTCTGGGATTTTCCGAAGCCGATTGTTGCCGCTGTACAGGGTTATTGCCTGGGCAGCTCGATGGAAATTACAGCCGTTTGCGACATTACGATTGCTGACGAGGGTGCCCGGTTTGGTGCCCCGGAAGTGCGTTATGGCAGTGGTATCGTCTGCATGATCCTGCCGTGGATTATCGGTCAGAAAAATTCGCGCGAGTTATTGCTGACGGGCAGTGACCGAATTGATGCGCGCAGGGCGGAGTCAATCGGGTTGGTGAATCGTGTCGTTGCAGCAGGTGGTTTTCTGGAAGAGGCTCGTGCTGTGGCAGAGGAAATAGCCTTGAACGATCCAGTTGCCGTTCGGCTGACAAAGAAGGCAATCAACCGAAGTGTAGAGATTGCGGGATTGCGCCAGGCTCTCGACGAGGCATTGGAAGTCGACATCGAAATTGAATTGACCGAAACAGCCGAATCGATGGCATTTAGTCGTATTCTTGAGGCTGAAGGTCCCAAAGCCGCGCTGCGATGGCGTGCGGCCCAATTGCCAGGAAATTAAGGGAAGCCAACCAGCTCTATGTTCGTAATCTACTCTGACGACCACAATTTGCATGACGGCCTTCTGGACCCGAGGGGCGATACCTGGCGACCCGGTTCTGAATGTCCTGCGCGCGCAAACAACGTATTGAACACAATTCGTGAGCAGGACTTTGGCGAACTAATGCTGCCAAAGGAATTTGCAGATGATCGACTGACTGCGATTCACGATCGGAATTATCTAAAGTTTCTGCAAACAGTCTGGCAGGACTGGGTCGATGCGGGTGACAAAGGTGCTAACGCCAGGCCCGATACATTCGTCGGCGCCGGCATGCGGCGGGCTGACACAGAGTCCATTTACGGTAAGTTGGGCCGCTATTCGTTTGATGCGACATCACCGTTTGTTGCCGGCAGCTGGCAGGCGATCCGCACGTCAGCGAACATCGCACTGACCGGGGCAGAGCTGGTTAGCGGTGGCGAGCAGCGGGCTTTCGCCCTGTGCCGACCGCCGGGACATCATGCAACGATTGACTACTGCGGCGGCTATTGTTACCTGAACAACACCGCATTGGCGGTGCAGTCACTCCTGGATGCGGGCGCGCGCAAAGTTGCGGTGCTGGACGTCGATTATCATCACGGCAACGGTACACAAAGCATTTTTTACGAGCGCGATGATGTGCTGACCATATCGTTGCACGCCGATCCGCGATTGGAGTACCCCTATTTTCTAGGTTATGACGATGAACCCGGCGAAGGTGCAGGCCATGGTTTCAACATAAACTACCCGTTGCCGTTCGGCACTGCATGGGGCGAGTACAGCGTCGCACTGGCGGACGCACTCGGTCAGTTGTCGGGTTTTTCCCCGGACGCGCTGGTCGTTGCACTGGGACTGGATACTTTTGCAGGCGATCCGACCACGCATTTCGGCATTACGACGGAAGATTTCCTGCGCATGGGAAAAACTATTGCCGCTGCCGGGATGCCGACTCTTACCGTGCTTGAGGGTGGCTATTCTGTAGAACACATCGGCCAGAATACCGTTAACTTTCTGACCGGTATCGAAGATGCCTGATCTGCGGATATTTTACGTTGCCTGTGATATTGATGGTTGTAATTTCAGCCGTGGCGAGATTCAATCAGGGCTATGACAGGAACCCGTTTACTATCGCTTGTATTGCTCTGCCTGTTCATGGAGGGAACGCAAGTTGCGATACCGGCCGACTCGGCACCTATAGCGGCCACAGCGACCCGCCTGCCGGCATATCTGCTGGAGATGCCGGATTCGGTTACAGATATTTTGATCGCGAATACCGAGACCGCGACAATGCATCGTTTTGTTCGCTCTGGCGGCAGAATTTTCGAGCAAGACCAGCGCTACATGTCGATCGGGCAAAACGGGGCCGGCAAGCAACGGGCCTGGGACAAGAAGACGCCATTGGGTGTTTACTTTATTACCGAAAGGCTCGATACGTCCAAGCTTGACGATAAATATGGCGTAGCAGCATTTCCGCTGGACTACCCGAACGCGTGGGATCGACACAACCGCCGTACTGGTAACGGCATCTGGCTGCATGGGGTAGACCACAAGAAGCCAAAGCGGCCGCCGCTGGATACAGACGGTTGTCTGGCACTGCCAAACGATGAGATCTTGCGCCTGGCCGACGGACTGGAGCCGCTGGTAACACCGATTATCGTCGCACGAGAATTGATCTGGGCCACGACCGGCGAGCTGGAAAGTATGCGCCTCGAATTTAGGTTGGCGCTGGATATGTGGCGGAAAAGCCTGGCGCAAGGCGACTTGCTGACCTATTTGTCATTGTACGCGGACGAGTTTCGCTATCGGGACATGGACCGCGATGAGTGGTCGTCATACCGACTCAGGGTTTTTGAGGCCAGGCAACTTGAGAGTGTCGCACTCGACGACGTGATGTTGCTGGCCGATCCAGAGGCGCCGAACGTGTTCCTGAGCCGCTTTACCCAGGTCCTGGTGACCGATAGCGGCCCGGTGAAAACGACGAAGCGGCTCTACTGGCGCCGCCTGGCCGGAAACACCTGGAAAATAATCGCGGAAGACGCCGGCTAGATAAATTCGTAGGAGCGGCATCTTGCCGCAATTGACTTTGATCGCGGCAAGATGCCGCTCCTACGGGTCACGATAAAACGTTGCAGCAATGCCTGCTAGCGCACAGTCTCACGAACAATCAGTTCATCAATCAAGTCCATCAACGGTGGATAACCGCCGGCCTCACCGGCACCGGTCCGATATTTTCCATTTACAATGACCGCCGGCACACTCGAAATGCTGTAACGACGTGCAAGGTCCTGCGCTACGCGCAACTTTTGCGAGACCTCAAACGATTTCCACGTGTTGGCGAAATCTTCGCTGCTTACGCCGTGCTTTTCGAAAAGCTCGAGAATGGCAGCTTCAGATGCAAGGCGATTGCCACGCTGGTGATACTCGGCAAAAACTGCAGCCCGAAACTGAGGCGGATTCTTGATCTTGCCGTTCTTGACCAGAACTTCCTCGGTGTAATAGAGCTGTGCGTGGAGTTTAACCAGGGCGTTCCAGACGGCCGGAACACGAACAAAGCGTACGTTTGCGGGTTTCGTCTCAAGCCACCGGTCTATGTAGGTTTCGAAGCTGTAACAATGTGCGCAGCCATACCAGAAAAATTCAGCGACTTCGATCTTGTCAGCTCCACCAACAGTCGGTTGGGTTGGCACCATGCGGACAAAATGTTCACCCTCTGTGAATTGCCATTCCTGCGGCGCGGTCGGCACATCTGCCTGGGCAAGGATAATCGGTTGGTTTTCAGTCTGAACCTCGTCTTCCTCCGCAGCAGATTCCTCAACCATTTGCGGTTGTTCCGCATCTGTGGCCGGCTCCTGCACCATCGCTTCCACTTCCGGTGCAACGGTTACACTTTCGTCGGCTACAGGTTCAGTTGACGGACTCGGGGTGGGTTCCTGATTGAATACAACAAACCCAATTACCAGTACTGCGGCGAGTACGCCAAAAATTGCAATGCGCTTCATAAAATATCTCCGGAAAGAACTATGGTTCTGACTGGCCTTAAGGAAAATGGTTTAGTGGCAATTTGCCGATTATGTTACTGCAGTCCCTGAATGTAGGATGCGACAGCGACGATATCGTCCTCACTAAGGCTCGATGCTATATCACGCATAACCTTGGTAGGGCCGTCAGATTGGCGGGCACCGCTCGCATACGCACGCAATTGCGTCGCAGTATAGGTAGCGTACTGCCCCTTGAGTGATGGATAAGCAGCTGCCGGGTTGCCACGTCCTGTCGGTCCGTGACAGGCAATGCAGGCGGCAGAATTGTTGTCGCTATCACCGCCGCGATAAAGTCGCTGGCCACGATCGACGCTTGCCGGATCAGCGACAGCCTTGGCGGCGGCGGGCATACCTTCGAAATAAACAGCAAGGTTGCGCATGTCCGTATCGCTTAATGACATTACCTGGCCCAGCATCAGTGGATCAGAGCGAGTACCGCTCTTGAATGCCTGCAACTGTGCAACAGCATAGGTCGCGTGTTGGCCCGCAAGGCTTGGCCAGACCGGATTGACACTGTTGCCATCGGCGCCATGACAGGCACCACAGGTTACGGCTTTGCTCTTGCCCGCTTCGGCATCGCCAGCGACGATACCGTCGGCAAATGCGCCACCGGCAAGCAAAGTGCAAAGGCCAAGCGCTACAAACTTCTTTTTCATATTCACCAACCGTTACTTCGGAGCGGCATCTTCAGGTCCGCAAAACAAAATACAAGAAAACAAAACCGGGACGCGACGTCAATCCGTAAATCCCCCTGCTGCCGTCGCCGTGGGCTTCTGTGCAGCGGCAGCCAGTGGCCTTGCCGCATGGCGCCGAAGCCGTCACTATAGGGCCCGGCCGACGAAGCCCTGACTATTCATGAATCGCTCGCGTCCTTGCTTGATCCTTGTCCGCACACGGGATTTTCTTCTCTCGGGAATACACACCGGTATTCCGCTCGGTCAGAAAATCCCGTGTGCGGACAATGCTCCGCGCAATCATCACGACTATTCATGAATAGTCAGGACTACCAGGCCCCAAATTATACACATATCGTGGCCCGTTCCCATGTCCCAGTTTCCTGATGCAAAATTCATTTTAAGCGCGAATGCGCCCGCTCAATTCCTTCCGGACAGCGGCGTAGAAGTGGCTGTAGCTGGCCGTTCGAATGCCGGCAAATCGAGCGCTATCAACGTTATTGTCAACCGGCGCCAGTTCGCCAGGACCAGCAAGACGCCGGGTCGAACCCAGCTGGTGAATTTTTTTGATTTGCGCGATGGGCAGCGGCTCGTGGATTTACCCGGCTATGGTTTCGCCAAGGTGGCGGCATCGGTGCGGCAACATTGGGGCAAATTGCTGGAAAGCTATTTCGAGCAAAGGCAAAGCCTGACGGGTCTGCTGCTCGTTGTCGACATAAGGCGCCAGTTGCTCGAGTTCGATCGACAAATGCTCTCTTTAGCCAGTTCCGTGTCGCTACCGGTACATGTGTTGCTGACCAAATCTGACAAGCTGAAGCGCGGAAAAGCGGCCACAGCGTTGCTGCAGGTGAAGAAGGAGTTGGGCGAGTCAGCGACGGTACAGCTGTTCTCGGCACACAACCGGCAAGGTGTAGATGAAGCCCGCGAGGTGCTGGAACGGTTTCTCACCAAATAAAGATTACCGGTGTATCGGCCCGATTCGCGGCTAAAGCCGCTCCCACAGCAAGGCGAATTTCCACCAGCCCAAAACAAAGCGCTCTCAAAACCTGTAGCTATCCCACCTTATTCGAAGGCCAAAAATTGTAGCAAACTCACGTAGGAGCCCGTTCAGCGGGCGACAAACATTTTTTGGCATGTTTTCAACATGCCAAAAAATGTTTGCAAAACACCAACCAACCAAACCCGCTAAAAAGTACTACCTCATCGACAAACAGCAACGTGAATTCGCGCCATCTTGCCGCGATCAGCCCGTCATAGCACCCATCGGTGCCGATCGATTAACAATAAAAAAACCCCGGCGTGCCATCAGCACCCGGGGCCAGATACGCAACAGGATTGGGGTGACCTTGTTGCTAGCCCGCTTAGGGAGATAAGCAGGCAAGTGACTAACGCACTCATAATCTTGGAACACATTTCGCCGCCAGAGTTCCCTGTGCAAGTTAACTGATTGTTTTATATAGAAATTCTTTGCCTCAAAGTTGGCGCAGGGATGCGCGAGAGCGGCGTTCAAATGACGATGCTGAATAAGCCATGGATGGCTTATTTCAGCGAAAAACTAATGCGCCTCATCCCAATTCTTGCCGGTGCCAACATCGACCTTGAGTGCGACCGACAAATCAGCTGCCGCGCACATGCGCGAAACGATCTCGTCGTGCACTGAATCAACCGACTTTTTTTCGACCTCGAAGACGAGCTCATCGTGTACCTGCATGATCATGCGAGCGGGCGCGGCACTCGTTAGCAGCCAGTCCTGAACATTGATCATTGCTCGTTTTATTATGTCGGCAGCAGTGCCCTGCATCGGACCATTAATCGCACTTCGTTCTGCGTACTGACGCCGGTTCACGTTGCGGTCATTTATCTCCGGCAAATACAGTCGCCGACCGAATACAGTCTCCACATATCCGTTCTGTCGTGCTTGTTCACGAATGTCGTCCATAAACTTCTTCACGCCCGGATAGCGGTCGAAATACATATCGACATATTCCTGCGCCTGCCCGCGGCTGATGCCGAGCTGCTTGCCGAGACCGAATGCCGACATACCGTACATAAGCCCAAAATTGATCGCTTTTGCCGAGCGGCGGTTGTCAGTCGTTACCTGGTCCGGTTCGATATCGAATACTTCTGCGGCGGTTGCCTGGTGAACGTCACGATCATCAGCAAATGCTCTGACCAGCCCCGGGTCAGCTGATAAATGCGCCATGATGCGCAGTTCGATTTGTGAATAATCGGCGGCCAGTAAAACGGTGCCCTTGGGCGCGATAAATGCCTGTCGGATGCGCCTGCCCTCGGGCGTTCTAATCGGGATGTTTTGCAGGTTGGGGTCGGTAGATGACAATCGCCCGGTCGCGGCAACCGCCTGGTGATATGAAGTGTGAATGCGGCCGGTATCGGCCGCGATCTGCAACGGTAGCTTATCCGTATAGGTGCTCTTAAGCTTGGCGACACTGCGATAGTCGAGGATGACGCGCGGCAGGTCATAATCATCCGCCAGTTCCTGCAGCACATCTTCAGCCGTCGAGGGTTGTCCTTTTGGTGTCTTGCGGATGACGGGCAGTCCGAGTTGGCCGAAAAGAATCTCCTGCAGTTGTTTTGGTGAGCCCAGGTTAAAGGGTCCACCGGCAAACTCATGCGCTTCGCTTTCAAGGGTGGCCATTTTTTTAGCCAGTTCACTGCTTTGCTTTTTCAGCATATCGCGGTCAACGAGTACACCGGTTTCTTCCATCGCAAGAAGGACAGGAACGAGGGGTTGCTCGATGTCCTGGTAGATCTTCTGACGACCCTTCGTTTTTGCCAGTTCACCCCAAAGATGCTCATGCAGCCTGAGCGTGATATCTGCATCTTCGGCGGCGTACGGCGCTGCCTGTTCGAGATCGACCTGGTTGAACGTGAGTTGCTTTGCTCCTTTCCCGGCGACATCTGTGTAATGGATCGTGTCGATGTTCAGGTAAAACCGCGCAACGGAGTCCATGTCATGTCGAGTGGCAACACTATTGAGGACATAGGACTCGAGCATTGAATCAAATTGCATGCCCTGCAGCTGAATGTCGTAGCGGGCAAAAATATGCGCATCATATTTGAGGTGATGGCCCACTTTCTTTTTCTGCGGGTCCTCAAGGTAGCTCTTCAATGCTTTTAGTACCGTATCGCGGTCAAGTTGATCGGGCGCTCCAGGGTAGTCGTGCGCGAGCGGAATATAAGCCGCTTCGCCGGTTTTCACCGCCAGCGAAATTCCAACCAACTCGGCCTGCATGTAATTGATGCTGGTGGTTTCTGTGTCCAGGGCGACGAGCGATGCTTTGTCAATTTTTTCGAACCACTCGTCGAAGCCTGCTTGCGTAAGAATGGTTTGGTAATCACCCTTTTTAGCAGGCGGTGGTTTTTCACCGGCTGTTTCGGTTTGTCCGCCGGCATCGAGCTGGCGTAAAAGCTGTCGCATCTCGAGCCGTTGGTATAAAGGTCGCAGTGTCGCAACATCGGGTGCAGACCGCTTCAGTTTTGCAGGTGTCTGCGGCAAATCAACTTGCATATGAATTGTTGCCAGTTTTTGTGATAGCTCCAGCTGTTGCAGGTTTTCGCGCAGGCTTTCGCCAACCTTGCCGGTGATCTCGTCCGCGTGAGCAACGATCTCGCTTACGCTGCCATGCTGGTTCAGCCACTTGGCCGCGGTCTTCGCGCCAACCTTTGGTACACCGGGAATGTTGTCGGAGCTGTCGCCGACCAGTGCCAGGTAATCGATGATCTGCTCGGGAAAGACGTCGAATTTTTTCTTCACGCCATCCCGATCAAGTACTGAACCAGTCATCGTGTTCACAAGCGTTACATTGTCATCCACCAGCTGCGCCATATCCTTGTCGCCGGTTGAAACAAGCACTTTCATATTGGCAGCCGAACCCAGGCGACAAAGTGTGCCAATGACATCGTCTGCTTCAACGCCCTCGATACGCAACAAGGGCAAGCCCATTGCGGCTACAGCTTCCAGCAAAGGATCAATCTGCACGCGCAGGTCGTCGGGCATCGGTGGGCGGTTGGCCTTGTATTCCTCGAACATCTCGTCACGAAATGTTTTGCCTGGTGCATCGAAAACTACAACGAAATGCTCGGTGTCATGCTCATTGATCAACTTCTGCAGCATGCTCAGCACGCCGTGCACGGCGCCGGTCGGTTCGCCACGCGAACTGGTCAGCTTAGGCAGCGCGTGGTACGCGCGATACAAATAGGAAGATCCGTCCACCAGGACGAGGTTGCTGTCGCTCATCAGCTTTTTTGCGGGCAATGCCCGCACCGTTTTAGTTAAGTCTGGTTACAGGGTCGTCTTCGTCGTCCTTGTCTTCTTCCACTTGCTCTACCGGAGTTGTCTGTGTTGCAGGCATGCTCGTGCTTATCTGGTTGGTATCACCAGGCATAAACAGCGGGCCTGTCTGACCACACGCGGCTATCAGCAGCAGGGAAAACAGGAATATGACTAACGATTTCGATTGCTTATACATGACTTCAGACCATCGTTACAGCACTAGCAAATGATATACCAGATATTCCATAAATTCTGTGACACAAGGCGGGGATGCCAGGAAGCGACCGGCCCGACTATCAATGAGATCAGGCGCTACAAGCTGTTAAGATGCGCGTCCGCAAACTTCAAGGGCCTGGCGATATGCAAACTCCGGAAACGGTAGAGGTGGAGAGCGCTGCAGCGCCGGATGGCAGTGTTATCTGGCTGCATGGACTCGGTGCAGACGGACACGATTTCGAGGCAATTGTGCCGGAGCTTGGCCTTGCCGGACGATTGGACCTGCGCTTCGTGTTTCCCCATGCGCCGGTTCGACCGGTCACCATCAATGGTGGCATGAGTATGCGCGCCTGGTTTGACATACTGACGCTTGATCGGGAAGGACCGCAGGATGAAGTCGGCATTCGCGCCAGTGGTGCTGCGCTCTTGCAGTTGCTTGAGCGGGAACACGATCGCGGAATTCCTTATGAGAAAATAGTTCTCGCCGGGTTTTCCCAGGGTGGGGCCATTGCACTGCACACGGCGCTGCGCTTTGAGCACCGCCTGGCCGGTCTGATGGCTCTGTCGACCTACCTTCCATTGCAGAGCAGTATCGATGCTGAAGTGGTGAGCAATGCGGCTGCACAGACACGTGATCTGCCCATATTTCTGGCACACGGCACATTCGATCCGATGTTGCCCATAGCCCTTGGTCAACACACGCTGGAAGTTCTCACGGCAGCGGGTTACAGCCCACAATGGCATGACTATCCAATGGCACATGCCGTCTGTGCGGAAGAAATTGCGCACATCCGCGACTGGCTTTTAACGATATTTGGTGCGGATCAGGCCTGAATTCTGACTATCGGATTTGCTGCTTACGTTGCAGCAAAACTGAAACGCGATTCACCGCTGGAATCGCCCGCCGCATCGAAGCGCCGCTCAGACACACTTATCTTTTCCTCAACTGACCAGGTGAGGGCGGTAGAGCAACGGGTACCGTATTCTGCCGAAACGATATGCGGGGCGGTCAACGCCCTGGCGAGTACGAACGGTAAATCACCAGCCTCTCCGTCCGCACCAGGTGCCTCTGTCCGGTCGGCCATCATTCTGAACAAAGCCGTTTCGTCAATTTCCCCGGCCGAAGTAAGTATGCGTAACGCGTCCCTCGTGCGAACGAGTTTGGTCCATGGCGTGTCCAGTGATGCGTTACTCAGGCCATACACACCGGGTGTAAGTTGCACCGGCTCGTCACCACGATTTGAAACGTACCAGAGGTCATTGCGATCTGCCGCTAGCAGGCTGAAGCCAGCGTAGTCATCACCCGCGAGCGAAGACACGAATGTATCTACTGGTGTTTTCGAGCCGACAAAGTTCGTGATTATTTCGCCGCGTGATCGCAGTCCCGGATGAGGGCTAAGCTGGTCACGATAATTGGTGACGGTCGCGAATCGACCCGGTTTGCTTACTCCCAGCCAGGTACCACCAGCCTGTAAGTCCCGACCGGCAAGAATATCCGGATTGTCCGGCCACCAGTGCAGGTCCTGGGCCGGCCGTTTATGAAACTCATCCCGATTTGCGGCCAATACAAGGCGGTACTCGGGGTGCATTTTCCAGGCAAAAACGACCAGGCACATACGCGTCAGCTTTCGGCTTCGTTCAGCCAGTCGTCAACCAGCCGGCGTGCGATCGACAGTCTGTATGGCAGCTTGGGGAAACCGGAACGTAGTTCCTTCCGGGTAAACCACTGCGCATCATCGAGTTCTTCATCGTTTAACTGAATGTTTTCGGAGCTGGCAGTCGCGGTGAACCCCAGCATCAACGCAGAGGGGAACGGCCATGGCTGCGAGCTGTGATAATGAACGTCATCAACCTGGATGTTGGTCTCCTCGGCAACTTCGCGGCGCACTGCATCTTCCAGACTTTCTCCAGGTTCGACAAATCCGGCGATGGTTGAGTAGCGGCCCTCCGGCCAGTCAGCCTGCCTGCCGAGCAGGCATTTGTCGCCCTTTTCAACCAGGACGATGATGGCAGGATCAACCCTTGGAAATGTACGTATCGCACATTCGTCGTTAGTACAGATGCGCGTGTTGCCACCGGATTCGGCGCGTGACAAAGCACCACAGACACCACAATGTTTTTGCGTCCCGTGCCACAACACCAGCGCGCGGGCATGTGCGATCAGGTTGGCCTCGTCAGCCGGCAAAACGCTGCCCAGGTAACGCAGGTCATGGAATTCGCCGGCATCAGAAAATGGTGCCTCCATGCTGCGGTCTATATGAATTGCGAAAGTCGGCTGCTGCCGAAACACGCCGAGAAAAATAGTTTCCTGTTGCGGCAGGAATTCATCGACGTCTGCTCGATTAAGCAGCGTCGCGTGGAAAGGCTCACCCGCCGCGAGGCACTTGTCACCCCAAATGGGTACAAAGCGGGCATCCTGGCTTTTGCCGGCTGCCGCCAGCCATTCAGGGTCTTCGCGCCTGTGACCGTTGCGATCGACGAATGCGCCTGCAAAAACATTGTGCTCGCTCATGGTCCGGGCAGTGTACAGAATTTCACGCACCGGGCAGGTTGTCTCTTTCCAGGTCGCTGTGAATGGGCTTGCCGGATGTCAGGCAGTCGCAGGCCTGCCATCATTTGAAATCTCACAACTTGGGCATTTGCGCCGATCCAGTGCGTAAGCATCCTGAACATAACGGGCTCGGCAGACTGCACAGTTGGCCAGATACAGTTCGTCATTCCTGGAAATATTCTGCAGCAGGTTCCATGCCCACTCGAAACTAATCCTGGGATCAGGGTGCAGCAACACATAGGTTTCGAATGCACGGCAAACCCGATGGCCGTATTCGACGTCGGGCCGCGGCCAGCAAGTGTGTACTTTGTTTGCGGTGTCGATACGCAGCAGCAAACTCGTACAGAACAGAGCGACCAAAGTTGTTGCTTCAAGCTGGTTTGTTGGATTCTTGACGAACAACGTTATTTGCTGCGGCGACTTTCCCCTGCGACGTTTGACTGAGTCCCGGCCGGTGTTGCGAAAATACGTTGTATACAGTTTGCGGATTCGATCGTCGCTCAATCCCGTGCAGTCCCTGATGGTCCTGGTCCTGGCCTCGTGGTTGATCATCCGCAGCGCCAGTTCGAACTGGCTCCTTTCGCTGGAGTAGCGGTTATCTGTTAATCGCATTACTTACCCTTTCTGCTAGTTTTAGCCCATATAAGGTGATATAAAAGCCTATAGGATAGCTATATGGGAAATCAAGAAGAAAATGCATAACTGGACACAAGCGTAATAAACGTCCAGGAATACGCATTCAAGGGAGGAAATTATGGCTTTTGACGGTCCGGAATTGACTGATTACAGGAATGTCACCTCATTGAACCGGGCATACCTGTCCCTCTTGCAGCGAGATTTGCGCTCACGCCAGGGTCTCCGCCTGCTCTCAGACCCGCTGTCACAAAAAATTACCGGGCTGAACAAGCGGCAGATCGAACGACTGGCGGCAACGCCATTCCTGTTGTTATCGTTTCGCGAAAGCAATGATCACTATTGGAGCAAGGTGCTTGGCGCCGCACCGGGTACTGATTTGTTTACCTCATCCGGCTCCGATGATCTCGACACCCTCGTATCGGCCGGGCTTGGCTTTATCTGGCAACTCGCACGGCAGAATCCATACGCGCTTAGGCTCATCTGTGGTGCAAGCCTGCACTGGTGCGAACAAATTGCCGAGCAGACTTTTTTCCGCTTGCTGGTCTCGGTAGCAGCCCATGGCGACATTTTGCAGCTTCGTGCGGCTCATGATCACGAGCTTTGGCGCAAGCTTCTGAACGACGGCGTCAACAGACAGGCAGCAATCAGCAAAGCGGCCCACGTCAGTGCGCTACAGGCAGTTCTCACGCAGCCGCAGCACAAAAAGCGGCAAAGCTGGGCGCTGGCGGCCAGGCGAATGAATTCTCCGGGGCTCCGCGTTGCCGACGAAGATGACGAATAACAGTCGCCAAAAAATGCTGCAGCCGGGCTTTTTTAACAGCTTCTCAGATGCCTATTAAAATCACACGGCGTTCACTGCGGCGTATACAATACGCGTCGCTATGCATGCCCTGTCGATAAAAAACCTTACCAAAACCTATGGCAACGGAGTCCAGGCGCTAAAGGGTATCGACCTTGAAGTTGAGTCCGGCGACTTTTACGCCCTGTTAGGGCCAAACGGCGCGGGAAAAACCACAGCGATCGGAATTGTCAGTTCCCTCGTCAGCAAAACCGCGGGTGAGGTGAAAATATTCGGTCACAGTATCGATGGTGATCTTGAGGCAGCGAAATCCTGTATTGGCCTGGTGCCGCAGGAACTGAACATGAATCTCTTCGATAGCGTGCTGAATATTGTTGTTAATCAGGCCGGTTATTACGGCATTCCGCGCCGTACGGCAATGCAACGAGCGGAGAAATATCTGACTGAGCTACGCTTGTGGGATCGACGTTTCGATATCGCACGAAACCTGTCGGGCGGCATGAAAAGACGGCTGATGATTGCACGAGCCCTGGTACACGAACCCAGGCTGTTGATCCTCGATGAGCCTACCGCAGGTGTAGATATCGAAATTCGCCGTTCCATGTGGGATTTTCTGCGTGCTACTAACGAGGCCGGTACGACTATTATTCTGACAACACATTACCTTGAGGAAGCTGAAAGTCTTTGCCGTCACGTAGCGATCATTGATGACGGGCAAATAATTGAAGACGCCAGCATGAGTGCGGTACTGCGAAAATTACAGCGCGAGGTTTTCGTGTTGAGCCTCGCTGAACCCCTCAAGACAACTCCAGAGCTTTCAGGATTTGAGTCCTCGCTAATCGACAATTGCGAACTTGAGGTCGCTGTCGATTCGGGAACTGACCTCAACACGCTGTTCAGCGCACTCGACGAGCGCGGTATCAGGGTCCTTAGCCTGCGCAACAAAGCCAACCGCCTTGAGGAGATGTTTATGGAGTTGGTCGATAACAAACAGGTCGCAGGTAGTTGAACTGATGAATATCGCACTTAACCTGGTCGCCCTCAAAACAATCATCAGAAAAGAATTTTTCCGCGTTGTAAGAATATGGGTGCAGACCATTGTCCCACCCGCCATTACGATGACGCTGTATTTCATCATTTTTGGCAACCTGATCGGACGCCGCATCGGCACCATGGACGGCTACGACTACATGCAGTTCATCGCACCTGGCTTGATCATGATGTCGGTCATAACCAATTCATATGGCAATGTCGTCTCTTCATTTTTCGGTGCGAAGTTCGGCCGGCATGTGGAGGAAATGCTGGTTTCGCCAATGTCGAATGCGACCATCATAATAGGACACGTTGCCGGTGGTGTTGTCAGGGGACTGATGGTTGGCTCTCTGGTGACCATGATTGCGCTCAGTTTTACCAAACTGACAGTTGCACATCCGTTTATTACAATTTCGATAGTAATACTGGCGTCAACTGTCTTTGCCCTGCTTGGTTTTATGAATGCTGTCTTCGCCACCAAATTTGATGACATATCGATCATTCCAACATTTGTGCTGACGCCACTTACCTATCTTGGTGGAGTTTTCTACTCAATCTCGCTATTGCCGGAGTTCTGGCAAAAAGTTTCACTGGGCAATCCTATCCTCTATATGGTTAATGCGTTTCGCTACGGAATCCTGGGAACGTCCGACATCAGTATTGTGTACGCCTATATGATTGTCTTCTTTTTTGTGATTGCGTTGTTCTCCCTGAACCTGTTCCTGTTAAATCGCGGTGTCGGAATAAGAGAATAAGATGTGTGGCAGGTTCGCATTTTATTCACCGAGCGAGGCGACAGCGGCCTTGTTCGGCGTCGATTCTTCGCATGCTGTTGAGCCGCGTTACAACATTGCGCCAACACAATTCATCGCGGCTATTCGCAATAGTGATGAGAATCAACCCGAGCTGGCCATGTTTCGCTGGGGACTGGTGCCTTTCTGGGCGAAAGACCCGTCGATTGGCGCCCGAATGATAAATGCACGGGCAGAGACCGTCGCCGAAAAACCTTCTTTCCGCAGTGCCTACCGGAAAAGGCGTTGCCTGATTCTGGCTGACGGTTTTTACGAGTGGCGCAAAACCACTGATGGCAAAACGCCCTATTTAATATCGTTAGCCAGCGGTTCTTCATTTGTGTTTGCCGGACTGTGGGAGCACTGGGACAGCAAAGACTCTGATGAAACATTACAAACCACAACCATCCTGACCACAGCCGCCAATGATTTCATGTCGCAATTGCACCATCGCATGCCGGTAGTGTTGCAGCCGGACAATGCCGGGCGCTGGTTACAGGGAGACATGAATTTACTCACCGAGGTGGCGGACAACAGCCCGGCATTCCGTGCGTGGCCGGTTGATCGCAAGGTCAATAATGCGAGAAACGAAATGGCCTCTCTCATCGAATCCGTCGGCGCGGAAATGTTCTAGCAGCTTGTTGAAAATACAATGGCTGGCTTTTTCATCAGACCGCCAGTCCAAAACGAAACTGTTCGACTAATTTCCGCATTGGCGTTAACTAAGCTGCCGCGCCGGCCAGTTATTCTCGCGGCAAAAGGAAAACGGTACTGCCAAATTCCAGAATGACGCCCTGCGGTGTAATTTCTTTGACGAGCGGACCCTCAGTGAGCGTGCTGCGCTCTTTGTACTTGCTCATGTTGATGAAGACGAAGCGGTCTTCTGGCTGGCCGCTGTAAACATGAATATCGAGGTGCATGTCGGGCAAAATGAGTACGCCTTGCGCACGCAGATTATTGAACGTTGCGAATGACTCACTAATCGGTTCCGTGGGGGCGACGTTGTACGAAGTAACAGGGTTTGCGGTTACCGGCCGGTTCGCACCGGTTTGCTGTTGAACCGCTCTGGCGGC
>CAYOHF010000028.1:0-35706 GCA_964403695.1 uncultured Woeseiaceae bacterium
TCCCACGATCAGAGTGTCGCCACACTAACGTGGGAGCGGCTTCAGCCGCGAATTGGGCTGACTTATGCGACGACTCTAGACATTAAACATCAGCACTTCGCGCTCCCACGGAGTGACTATTTCCTGGAACTCCCGGCATTCATCACGCTTGACTGCGCAATACAGCGTTACGAATTCGTCACCAAGCGTCTTGCGCATCGCTTTACTATTATCCAGTGCGTCGATTGCTTCATACAGGAAACGATGCAGGCTGAAGGGCAAATCGTACGCACTGCCCTCAATAGGCTTATCCGGTTTGAGGCCCTCAATCATGCCCAGGTAGCCACAAGCCAGCGACGCTGCAAGCGCAAGATAAGGGTTGACGTCGGAACCAGCGAGACGGTTTTCGACACGTCGCGCTTCGGGCCCGGAATCAGGCACGCGTAAACCTACCGTTCGGTTGTCGACCGCCCATGCCAGGTTGACCGGCGACGCCCAGTAACTTAAAAAACGCCGATACGAATTGGAGTACGGTGCGAATATTAATAATGCCTCGGGCATATATTTTTGCAGGCCACCGATATACGACATGAACAGCTCACTCGGTTCGCCGTCTTTCTGCGAAAATATGTTCTGGCCATCCTGGTCGACAATGCTCTGGTGAATATGTAATGCGCTACCTGCTTCATTCGATATGGGCCGGGCAAGAAATGTGGCGTGCATTTCATGTGCGATCGCTGTTTCTTTTACAGTTCGCTTGAAAATAAAGACCTGGTCGGCAAGTTCGATCGCATCGCCGTGCATGAAATTGATTTCGAACTGTGCCGGGCCCATTTCCTGCGACATAGTATCGATGCTGATGTTCTGCGCCTCACAATGACTATAGACGTCATTTATGAACGGATCGAAGTCGTTCATCGAATCAATGCTGTAGGGTTGTTTCGTTTTTTCAGTGCGCCCTAACCTGCCCTCCGGCGGTTCTACTTCCTGATTGGCATCCGCATGCGCATTGATCAGGTAAAACTCAACTTCAGGCGCGACCACAGGCGTCCAGCCTTTCTCCGCGTAGAGTTGCAATACATTGCGCAATACTCGCCGCGGTGACGCCTCTACGGGGGAGCCATCTTTGTGGAAACAGTCCATAAAAATCGATGCCGCCGGATCCGATGCCCACGGTACAGGTCGAATGGTTGAAAAATCGGGAGTCACTAACATATCCCGATCTTCTACGTTCTCTTTGTTGTCGACGTAATTTCCCGAAATGGTCTGGGCAAAAATACCCTCGGGAAGTTTTAGCTCGCCAGCACCGAATTTGTCAGCCGGCAACAACTTGCCGCGAGCCGCGCCGGCCATGTCCGGCACGAATGCTTCAACGTCTTCTATTTTGTGTTCTTTCAGCCAGGATTGAATATTGTCTTGCTCACTCACGCATCACCTTTTTTTGTGCCGCATATTCACGGCACGCATCACCGAACGCAGCAAATATCGCCATAGAAAATTCATTGTCAGTCACCTGCCACTCAGGATGCCATTGCACGGCAAGCGCAAATGCCTTCGCGCCGTCTACGCGAAACGCCTCAACCAGTCCGTCATCGGCCACGGCTTCAACAGTTACGCCTTTTGCCAGTCGGGCGGCGCCCTGATTGTGTACCGAATTCACGGTAACGGTGTCTTTGCCAGCAAGATTCCGTAGCAAACCACCTTCCACCAGGTGCACCTCGTGTGCCGGTCCATATTGCACTGGCAGAGGATCGTCTTTATTTTCCCGGTGATCCTGGTAACCAGTTTGCTCGTGCACGTGCTGGTGCAAAGTACCGCCCAGCACAACGTTCATTTCCTGAAATCCTCTGCAAACCGCAAGCAGCGGCACCCCGGCATCAAGCGCCAGGCTGATCAGGTCGAGAACGGTTTCATCACGATGCGGGTCATGCATCGTTCCCGCCCGACTTGTTTCACCCTCGTAGTGGTGTGGCTCCACGTTCGATGGGCTGCCGGTCAGAAAGATGCCGTCTACTTTGGCTAAAATCTCGTCGCCGTGAATGCTGTTTCCCAGCACGGGAACAAGAAACGGCACAGCATCTGCGCCATCCCTGATTGCGGTAATATATTTTTCTCCGACCATGTGGAATGGGTGCGGATCGAGCACACGCCGGTCTGCCGATATGCCAACTAGCGGCTTAGCCTGCATAAATCACGGTTTCTTGAATAACAAGGTATAGCGATCAGTATTGCCGGTCACAGATCGCCGCCCTACTTCATAACGTAACTCATCATCAGGGCGGTAGTGCAAATCACTGGAATCCACTAACTCGAATCCGGCGGCCTGCACCTCAAGGATAATGTCTACGACGTCACTTCGCCGGCGATTTTCGCTCGTCAGGGGCTCCATGTGTCGCAGGGAATGATCAATAACACCGTACAAGCCACCTGATCCCAATGACTGGAAAACTGCCTCATTGATTGTCATCCGTCCTTCTGGCGTGAAATTATGCATGTTGCGAAATGTCACCACGAGATCAAGATCGCGCACGCCGAAATCGAACTCTGCCAAATTGTTCGTACCAAACGGGCCGGACCGTTCTGTCTCAACACCGATCTCAATGATTTCAATATGGTCGAATCCGGTTTCGGGCTGCAGGTTTTCGCGAACATTGTTAATGCCTATTGCGACATATAACTCACCATTGTCGCGTAACACGGGCGCCAGAATTTTCGTGTACCAGCCGCCGCCGGGTAGCAATTCCATTACCCGCATATCATCTTTGAGCTGGAAAAATGCCAGCGTCTCCGGCGCCTTGCGATTGCGATCGCGGTCCATTTCGGCTTCAGTACGAATATCCGCTGCCATCGCAGCCTGGATCTTGCTTTCTACATCATTAGCCTGTGCAAACGCGTATGTTCCGCTCAGAATAAGCAGGCTGATCGCTATTAATCTCATTTCTTTCATCTCCAAATGAAGTGCCCGACTGCGGACGGCGCCAGTCTACCGCATTCGCAAGTTTTGACCAGCGCGTGAGTGGGCGTGGTGTCCTGCCAGTGTCCGCATATATTGATACTCTGGTAATCTCTGTGAGTCTTCATCAGGAGTGCACCGCGCGTGAAGTTGTATGGCTACTACCGAAGCAGCGCCAGTTATCGCCTGCGGATAATTCTTGGTCTCAAAAAGATCGACTGGGAAAATCACCCGGTCCATCTCGCCAGGGGCGAGCAGTTTAGCCCCGAGTTCCGGACGATCAATCCCATGGGGTTGGTACCCGTCCTCGATACAGGTGGGTCCGTCCTTTCGCAGTCCCCCGCGATTGCCGAATACCTTGAGGAAATGCACCCGCAACCGCCGTTGTTACCGGCATCAGTCGATGCGCGGGCACAAGTGCGGGAGATGCTTCATACGATCGGCTGCGAAATTCACCCACTGCAAAACCTGCGCGTACTCAAATACCTGCGTGCGGAGTACGGTCAGGACGACGATGGCGTTGCGGCCTGGTGCCGCGAGTGGATCGCACAGGGATTTACTGCCTTCGAAAACCTGGCAATGGGCAGATCTGTCGGCAAGCAATATTCGTTCGGTGACAGCCTCTCCCTTGCTGATGTCTGGCTGGTGCCACAGGTCTATAACGCCAGGCGCTTCGGCCTGGATCTGACACCGTATCCGGTCATCTCTTCAGTGGATGCACATTGTCAGGCATTAAACGCTTTTGCGGACGCGCATCCGGACAAACAGCCGGACGCGCCGACCGACTAAATCGAAATCAAGTTGATAGATCCGGGCTAGCGGCTGGTTGAAAAAGCCGCGGTTGGTTTTTTCAACAGTCCGCTAATACTCCGGATTTAACTTCGCGGCCGTCCTGCACAGAGACGTTCCAAGTTCGGCTCGACGGGCAGCACTCAGACGTTGCGTTGGGCCACCGATCGATAGCGCACCCTGCACATCACCAAGCGCGCCACGAATTACCGTTGCCACCGCTGTAAAACCGTCTTCAAGTTCATCCACTGCCACCGCATATCCGCGCCGCCTGATTTCCATCAATTGTGCAGGAAACGCATCTTTGCGCACCTCAGTCCTGGCAGTCAGTGGCTGCAGCTCGTCGTGCAGGCGTTCAAGACCGGCATCTTCGAACGCCAGCCAGACTTTGCCTGTCGACGTGGCGTGAATCGGCCAACGAGTACCTATATTGCCAGCGGTTCCCAGCACATGGCTGCCAGCAACCTCATCCAGAATCAACATGCTGTCCTCGACCGGCACCTCGAGCGTTGCCGTTTCTCCAGTCTCCTTCGCAAGCATCCGCAGGAGTGGGCGAACACGCCGCCGCAGATCACTGCTCGAGAGCGCCTGTACGCCAAGCGCCATCAGGCCGGCACCAAGACTATAAGCACTGGTGGCGGTGTTTCTTTCTATTAACCCTTCGCTCTGTAGTGCACGCAATAATCGGTGCGTAGTGGTTTTGTTCAGGCCGGACGTCTTGCTGAGCTCGGCGAGAGACATTTCCGGTCGCTCATTACTGAAGATTTTCAAGAGCCTGACGGCGCGGAGCGCGGCCTGCGCACCCTGTGGTGGACATGGTTTATTCATGGAGATGCTGCCATATTATGATTTTATGTTTCATATTATGGCGAAGTCCTATAAATAATGCGATCGCCCAAAGACATTTAGTATCGCTTGTCGAGACAGGAATTTAGGCACAGACTCAAATCATGGATGAAATTACGATTGGGCACTGCGGCACCGGGCATTACCATTCGATCGTACAAATCTATAACCACTACATCGAACATTCGCACGCCACGTTTGATGAGGCCCCTTTTTCCATTGGCGCGCGGGCACCCTGGTTCGCGTTATTTGCTGAGGATGGTCCGTATCAACTCCTGGTAGCGACGCAAGACAGCAACGTACTCGGTTTTTGTTGCAGCACACCGTTCGGTGTCAAAACCGGCTATGACACCTCAGTAGAAACCAGCATCTATGTCTCGCCAGACGCGTTAGCTCGTGGCATCGGCAGTCAACTTTACGCAAGACTGTTCGCCAATTTGCAGGGTAGCGGACTGCACCGCGCTTATGGTGGCGTAGCATTGCCGAATGATGCCTGCGCCAGGCTGCATGAAAAATTCAATTTTCGAAAGATCGGTGTCTACGAAGAGGCCGGCCGAAAATTCGACAAGTACTGGGACGTACTCTGGTACGAAAAAACAATTTAGTGCTTAATGCACTGCGGCGCTCCCAAGGAAATCGAAAACATGGCAAAGAAAAAGACCAGCATCACTAATTCTGAGCTGCGATCTTTCCTACGAAAATACCCGGACACCGGCGTTATGGAATTGTTAATCGCCGACCTGCCAGGCGTATTACGCGGAAAACGAATTCGACGCCACGAGTTTGAGAAGACGCTTAGTGACGGTTTTTACCTGCCGGGTGGTACGGTCCTCCTCGATACCATCGGCGACGTAATTCCCGAAATTCCGTTTGCAGCTGAGGACGGAGACCCGGATATACATGCGACCGTGGTACCCGGCAGCATCGCACCCGTACCCTGGGCACTAAAACCCAGCGCCCAGGCCATGTTTCGTTTCCAGACACCAGATGGAAAACCGTTTTTCGCTGATCCACGATATGTGCTCGAACGCGCAGCGGCGCCATTGAGAAAGATGGGTCTGAAAATTGTAATGGCGGCTGAACTCGAGTTTTACCTCCTCGAGGCGAAAGCAGACAGCCCAACTCCCAGGGTCCCGCGTGTTCCAGGCATAGGCCGACCGCAACCCGGCCCACAAGTCTATAACCCGGATGATTTGTGGGAAATCGAGGCGTTCCTGAATGACCTGAATGCCGTGTGTGAAGCACAAGAGATTCCGTCCGGTACCACTACGTCGGAATTCGCACCAGGTCAGTTCGAGATCAACCTGGACCACATTGATGATCCCGTCCTCGCCTGCGATCACGCAGTCCTGCTCAAACGCGCGATAAAAGCCGTGGCCAGGAAACATGGTTACGTTGCCTGTTTCATGGCCAAGCCCTTCGCGGAAGATTCCGGCTCCGGCATGCACGTACATATGAGCCTGGTCGACAAGGAGGGCAGAAATTATTTTTCACAAGGTAAGGAAAAAATGGCGCTGCCACCGTATTCGGCACGCTTTCGCCATGCAATCGGCGGACTGGTAAAAACCATGGCCGAGGGCACCGCCATATTCGCGCCGAACGCGAATTCATATCGTCGCCTGCGACCCGAAAATTTTGCACCTGTCGAGCCGAACTGGGGTACTAACCATCGCAACGTAGCCATTCGAGTACCGGTCGCTGATGAAAAAAACCTGCGTTTTGAACACCGCGTGTCCGGCGCGGATGCCAATCCGTACCTGGTGACCGCTGCGATTCTCGCGGGAGTCCACTACGGACTCAAGAATCGCTGCGACCCGGGCCGTATGGTCGAGGAAGGCGAAGTAATCCGCCTGAAACGTAAGATCCCGAATCGTTGGGATGCCGCCATCGACAAATTTTCACGCAGTAAGGTTTTCCCCCTTTACCTGGGTGAGGACTACTGCAAAATGTTCGTTGCGAACCGTCGTGATGAATCGCGGCGCTTTCATGATGTTGTCAGCAACGTCGATTTTGATTGGTATATGCGGGCGGTATGACCAGTGGATACTGAAGAGCTAATCGCGCAGTTAAATGCGCATGCGCCTCCTGCGCTGAAAACCCTGGGAGGATCGGTCGTTAGTTATGACGATCAATCGCAAACGATGGTAATGCACTATCTCGCCAGTGAGGCACTTTGTCACTCCGGCGACATCGTACAGGGAGGATTCATTACCGGCATGCTCGACGCAACCATGTCTCATGCAGTCTTCGCCGTCGCCCGGGAACCGATTGTTCTTCCTACCCTGGAAATAAAGGTCAGCTTTCTGGAGATCGCAAGAATGGGCGAACTGGTAGCGAGCGGCACGGTGGTACGACTTGGAAAGTCAGTCGCATTTCTGGAGGGTCAGCTCAAGGATCCGCAGGGTAAATTGCTGGCAACCGCGTCGTCTACGGCGAGAATACTTCGTAAGAAAAATGCTACGGGCTCATATCTATAATTGTTAATCGTCAACGCGGTCTAAATCCGCCTCGATGTGCCGGCCTGCGACAAAGTAATGCCAGGCTGACCACGGCCCGATGACCACACCTATAATTAACAAGCTGTAACGCAACGAATCATCACCAAATGATTCCCGCAGGAGATCGCTCAGGATACCGGTGGACATTGGGCCCAGCCCCAGTCCGATGATATTCAGCAAAAACAACAACAGAGCCGACGCAACGGCCCGCATGCGCAGCCCGACCAGACCCTGGACCTGTGCAAAAGTTGTCGCCAGGTAGAAATTTGAAAAGATCGCTGGCATGACAAACGCCGCAAGAACCCAATAGGCGTTATCCAGCAGGTAGATTGGAAACACGAATAGCCATGCGAACATCGTTGCTACCGAGACCAACCACAATGAATACTTTCGCTGCCGGGTAGCTACTTTGTCAGCAACGTAACCGCCACCTGCGAATCCAAGGCCGCCGGCAATACCGAGAATCAGGCCAAGATAAAGGCCAACTTCCGCGAGGCTCATACCGTGGGTTCTGATCATGAAACTCGGGAAAAAACTGATGACCGCATAGCCGCCAAATGACGCCAGGCCCGAGCCAATTGCAAGGTGGATAAATGATTTCCGCTTTAGCAAGTGCCGCGCTACCGTGACGACACTTGGCCTGTGACCGGAGTCGATCTTCCCCTCCGACATTCCCCGTGGTGGCTCCTGGACGGTAAAGCGCACCACTATCGCCAGCAACAACCCGGGCAGACCGACCATGAAAAATGCCTCACGCCAGCCAATATTCTGTGCCACCCAGCCGCCGGCCAGGTAGGCGATCATAATTCCCAGCGAGATTCCAAGCGTGAATATTCCCATCGCCGTCGAGCGCTGTTTGGGTGGGTAGTAATCAGAAATCAGTGAATGTGCAGCGGGACTGCAACCTGCCTCGCCAATGCCAACACCAATTCGTGCCAGCGAGAGATGCACAATATTCCCGGCAGCACCGGAAAGCGCGGTCATGGCGCTCCAGATAGCGACCGCGATAGCTATCAGGTTGCGCCGGTTCCAGCGGTCGGCAAGAAGCGCTATTGGCACACCCAAAGTGGCATAGAAAAGCGCGAAAGCGGAACCGGCCAAAAAACCGAGCACCCAATCGTCAACAAGAAATTCGGCTTTGATCGCCGGTAACAGAATGGCAAGAATCTGCCGGTCAATGAAATTGAACGTGTAGACAACGACCAGGATACCCAGGGCGTAACGCCTGGCGGATCGACTCATGGTGAGGCTGTGTGTTTCGTTCTCCGCTTCAGGCAATAGCTCGCATCCTTTCGTTTCCTAGTGATCTTAATACAAAGATTCCCTGATTAAGGTAGCACCAGTTTGAATATGTAGAAGAAAATAATGGCGAGAAATGCACCGGCGGGAATGGTAACCACCCAGGACAAAAATATTCGGCCAACCACGCGCAAGTCGATGGCGTCAATACCGCGTGCCAGTCCAACGCCAAGCACCGCACCAACCAGCGTATGGGTCGTCGATATGGGAATACCGGTTCCCGACGCAAGGACAATCGTCGTTGCTGCCGCAAGCTCAGCGGCGAAACCGCGGCTTGGTGTCAGCTGTGTGATCTTGTGGCCTACCGTTCGAATTACATGTACGCCAAATGTCGCCAGTCCTACGACGATACCGACTCCACCCAACAACAAAACCCAAATCGGCAACGCTGCTTCGGCACCAACAACACCTGTTTGCGCGACACTGATCACCGCCGCCAGTGGGCCGATCGCGTTCGCGACGTCATTCGAGCCATGTGCAAATGCCATCGAACAGGCGGTAATGACCATCAGGACTGCGAAGACACGCTCAACGGTATAAAAATGCTGTTTCTTTTCCGCCTTGGGGTCCGGCTGAATTCTATGGATGGCAACCATACCGATTATTGCAATAACGACCGCAATACCTGTTGCGAGAACATAACTATTAATAAGACTGATTTCCAGACCGACATGTTTGAGCCCTTTCAGGATTGTTACCAGCGTAATAGTGAATGCAGCGAAAAAGATGTAAACCGGTACATAGCGTTTCGCACAGGCGAGCGGATCATCCTGGCTCAGAATCAATCGCTGAACACTCTGATAAATCAGGTATGCAATGAATCCAGCTGTCAGTGGGGAGACGACCCAACTCATGACGATCGTTCCAACCTTGCCCCATTGCACCGCATCGATACCGATGCCGACCGCCGCAAAACCGACAATGGCACCGACGATGGTATGCGTTGTTGAAACAGGCCAGCCATTCCTGGAAGCAATCAGTAGCCAGGTACCAGCCGCAAGTAACGCAGCAAGCATTCCATAAACGAGAAGCTCCGGCGATCCTGACAGCAAATCTGCGTCGATAATGCCCTTGCGAATCGTGGACGTAACCTCGCCACCGGCCAGCACAGCACCCAGAAATTCGAAGATTGCAGCGACCAGGATGGCCTGCTTGATGGTCAGCGCTTTCGATCCGACCGAGGTTGCCATCGCATTGGCAACATCGTTAGCACCGATTCCCCAGGCCATAAATATGCCGAATACGGCCGCAAGACCGATATAAATATACTCAGCTTCCATTACAGCCCCCGCTGCTTATTATTGGAATTAGTGAGAGAGCAAGAGTTCTAAACGACGACCAACGCGCTCCGCCATATCTGCAATCTCACCCGTTAGCTGGATAACCTGGTAAAGAAACATAACGTTAACGGGTTCGAGGTCATTCTCAACCAAAAATAGTGCTCCTCGGAGCGCCGCCTGGCGATCGTCGGTGTCTGTTTCGATCGCGTCCAACTCCTCGATCAAAGATTCAACCAGGGAAACTTCGGCTCCACGAAAGCCGCTGGTGAACAACTCGTCGAGTTCGCGCACACTCTTGCGCGCTTGTTTGGCCGCATCAACATTGCGCCGGACGAATTCGAGAAATTCGTCCGCGATTTCAGGAGGAATCTGCATCTTGCGCCCAAAAACCAGGCCAGAAACATCCTTGGTGCGGTTAGCCATCTTGTCCTGCACCAGCAAGAGTTCGAGCAAATCCTCTCTCGGCACCGGCATGAAAAGGCTCTTTGGCAGGCGCAGGCGAATACTCTTTTTCAGGTCGTCCGCCGCATGCTCCAGCTCCTGGATGCGATCACGTGCCGCACCCGCTTTGTCCCAGTCATTGGCGACAACCGCAGCAAAGAAACCATTAAGTTCCTTGGTACAACGGTAGGCGATATCGACGTGCTTCTCGAGCGGCCGCACAGGTGACGAGCCGAAGATGTTGGCAAGCATGTTTCCCAATGTTGCGTCCTCTGTTCTGGCTAAGTTGGGCTAATCGCGATTTTAATAGTGGCGATTCCGCGAGATGTTAGCACAAGATATTTTGCGGATAACCTTATAGATGATACACGCCCGGGAACGCTGCAAGCGAAGCCAATCGAATGCTAGACTCTCGCCTTGATCCGGCGCAAATCCCAAGGGGGAGCGAAGTGACTTACTGGTTGATGAAATCTGAACCCAATGACTACAGCATCGATGATCTCGAGCGCGATGGAACAGAGCCCTGGGACGGGATACGTAACTATCAGGCGCGCAACATGATCCGCGATGACATGAAAATGGGCGACCAGGTGCTCTTCTATCACTCCAGTTGCAAGGTGCCAGCGGTCGTTGGCTTCGCAAAAATTGCCAGCGGCGCCTATCCGGACCCGACGCAATTCGATCCCCGCTCAAATCACTACGACCCAAAAAGTGCCGAAGAAGAGCCACGCTGGCTATTGGTCGACGTCGCATTCGGTCGCAAGACTAAACGGCCCATCACTTTAAAGGAATTGAAGGAACACCCGGGCCTTGCCGACTTTCGACTGAATAAACGCGGCAATCGCCTCTCGATTTTTCCGGTCGACAAGGAGCACTGGGACATCATTCGCAATCTCGAGTAGTCCCGCACTGGCTTCAATTTCTGGACATTAGGCTATACTCAGCGGACAACAATGAATTACGGGAATGGCGTCAAGCCAGTTTGAGGGGATCCCTATGAATTTCAGAAAAAATACACTGCTCGGTTTCTTCGCACTACTCCTGGCACTGGGCGCTTGTTCGAAATCCCAACCACCAACTTCCACAGAGATCGATGCGCCGGTTGCCGATGCGACAGAAAGTCGCAATGACCTGGCGACCAGAGCTGGCGCACCGTTGTTCGACGGCATGGGTTCTCATCACCATGCGATTACGACCAGCGATCCTGATGCGCAACGTTACTTCAATCAGGGTCTGATTATTGATTTTGCGTTTAATCATGCTGAATCGGTACGCTCGTTCCGCGCAGCGCAGACACTCGATCCGGAGTGTGCAATGTGCTTCTGGGGCGAAGCGCTGGCGCTCGGCCCAAACATTAACGTCACGAGCAACGGCAAAGTCGTCATGAGTGACGAAGAAAGAACCAGCGCATACGCAGCCATCCAGAAAGCTGTCGCGCTGAAAGATAATGTCACCGACGCCGAGCGTGATTACATCGAGGCGTTAGCTGCACGTTATAACGGCGACCTGGCGACCCCGCGTGAACCGCTGGACGAAGCCTGGGTCAACGCGATGCGGGAAGTGCACCATAAATACCCGGATGATGATGACGCCGCGTCAATATTCGCGGAATCGATGATGAACACGATGCCATGGGACTACTGGGTCGATCCGGAAAACCCGAAACCGCTGACCGTCGAAGTGCTTACTGCGCTGGAGACAGTGCTCGAACGTTCGCCCGAGCATCCACTCGCGATTCACCTTTATATTCATGCGGTGGAGGCGTCATCCGAACCGGATCGCGCTGAAGGACCGGCTGATGCCCTGACGAACCTGGTGCCCGGCGCCGGCCACCTTGTACATATGCCCTCTCACATTTACTGGCGTGTCGGCCGTTATGCCGATGCCTCAGCGGCCAATGTCAAAGCAGCTGGCGTGGACGAGGCGTATATTGCGGCGTGCAACGCGCAGGGCTTTTACCCTGCGGCCTATTACCCGCATAACATTCACTTTCTGTGGGCCGCATCGAGCATGGAAGGCCGTAGTGCCATTGCCATTGAAGCAGCACGCAAGGTAGCAGCAAATGTTCGTCTCGAAATGATCGATCAGTTTCCGGGCGTTGAATTCTTCAACACTATTCCGCTCCTTGCGCTGACTCAATTCGGTCGTTGGGATGACGTACTTCTGGAGCCACAACCGCCGGAAAATCTCGAATACTCCAATGCGATCTGGCATTACGTTCGTGCCACCGCGTATGCGCGCCAGGGCAATCTCGATGCTGCAAAAGCAGAGCACGAGAAATTTTCACCGCTGCGAGATGCCACCGACGTCACTTTTCTGGATACTATTTACTACCCGGCAACCATGCTGCTCAGCATCGCTGACGAACTCATCCTCGGCGAAATTTCGATGGCCGAAGAAAAGTACGATGATGCAGCCGCCCATTTCCGTGTCGCCGTAAATACCCAGGACCAACTCCCGTACACGGAACCGCCCTTCTGGTATTACCCAACCCGACATTCACTTGGCAAAGCGCTGTTGAGCGCAGGTGATGCGGCAGGCGCCGAGGAAGTCTACCGGGCCGATCTCAAGCAATACCGACGCAATGGCTGGTCTATGTTCGGCCTGATTCAGGCGCTGAAAGCGCAGGGCAAAGACACGACTGAAATTCAGGAGCGTTTCGACAAGGTCTGGGCGCAAGCTGATGTGACTTTGACGGCGTCGAGGTTTTAGGATCCAGCGCGGGGTCTGAGTATTCGCGGCTGAAGCCGCTCCCACGGTGCCAGTAGCGAAAACGTGGGAGCGGCTTCAGCCGCGAATACTCGACCCCGCGATAAGGTTGATATGGAATTAACTAATAATTGCGTTTGAGTTCAGTCAGCTTTTCCTGAACATTTGAGTCGCGACCCAGATCTAATATAACAACCAGATCGCCTTCCGCAGCCCATTCCAGCGCCGCATCGAACGACTCGCTCTCAGTTTGAAAATGCCTGATCTGTTCTTCGCGGGCACCGCAACTCAATAATTCATCGCGAATGATGCCGAAGACTTCGCCAGGCGCCCGACCACGGGCATAGTTTTCAAGCTCGGCTATGTTCCCCATATCAAGCCCAATTGACCAGGCACTCCTTGCCAGCTCTTTTATTTGCTCATCAGTCCGGTCTCCGGCCTGGCCGAAACACAAAGACGTTCGTTTGGCAGGAATTGCCCGCGCCATGGCAAAGAGCGCCTGCATCGCTTCCGGATTGTGTGCGAAATCCACCAGCACTTTGAACCCGTTGACCGAATACAGGTTGCTGCGCCCAGGATTTGCATCCTGCGACATTGTCGTCAGCCCTGCGCTTATCTCCGACAAGGATAAACCAAGCCGCTCTGTGAGCGCTGCCGCGCCAAGCGAATTTGCAATATTGTGCGCTGCTGCTGCATCGAGCGTAATGGGAATCTCGCGAGCCGCACAAATTACTTCACGTTGCGATCCTTCGAGCCGCACGAGGTCTGCGCCCGAATACACGAATGCAACACCACCATTCTCCACGTGTGTACTAATGATTGGATTGCTGTCGGTCAAACTGAACCAGACAATGGTGCCATTGAATGCTTTTGATTTTTTGACCAGCAATGCATCGTCTGCGTTGAGAATCAAAGTGCCCGTCGCAGCCACTGCGTGGCTGACCACCCATTTGATATTCAGCAACTCGTCGAGACTCTGCGATCCAAAGTCACCGAGATGGTCTTCGGCAATGTTTGTTATCACTGCGGCGTCTGCCTTATTGACACCGAGGCCACGCCTTAATAATCCGCCGCGTGCAGTTTCCAGAATTGCGACATCTACGTCCTTTTGTCGCAGCACCATCCTGGCGCCTCCGGGACCCGACCAGTCATCACGATCGATGATGCGATCGTTGACAGAAATCCAGTCCGTGCAGCTCAGGCCGACGTTTTTCCCGACGGATTGCAGTATATGTTTGGCGATCCGGACAGTAGTCGTCTTGCCATTAGTGCCGGTAACGATACCCACCGGAATGTCATGTATCGAAGACCAGTCCACTTCGTCCGGCGCAGGTAGCTCACGAAACGGCCAGGCCTCGGAGCCGCTGCCGAGACCCACAGATACATCATCGTCGTCCCAGAGAAATGACGTTTTGTTCGCGATTGCCGCTTGTTCCAGGGCCATCAAAGGTGGATTAATTTCTTCGGCGATGGCGTTGTTTATTTCTGCCACGGTCGCTGCAAATTCAGGTGCTGGCGCACCGATGAACTCGGTGTCGCAACACGCCCATGCCCATTCGGCGATCGCAGAGGCAGAATACAGAGCGTCGATCGGAGCGGAGAAAGCAATACTGACACCACCTGCGAGGCGAATATGCGTTATTGATTCATTTCGCCAACCAACGGCATCCAGCATGACGCGCACCTGGTTTTCGCAATACGGAATCAGGCGGTCCGCCTCTTCGGCTGTACAGGAGACATCCAGAATAGCGCTTTCTTTGTCCCATAATATGTTTGGACCGGTAAGACGCCTTGCTTCGAGAAATTCCATCAGCTCAATTTGGCAGACATTTAGTCGCCGGTTTCTCTCGCGATACGCACGCCCCGCTCGTCGCTGATGATATCCATCTCATCATCGAGACTGAAATCATCGGCCGCCGGCAGCTCGATATTTATGGCCGTCCTGGCACCGCCGTCCTCGACCTTCGCTTCCGAATTAAAATAGATGATCTGCTTCCAGCTACGTTTGGTGTTGTCAGCCAAAACCAGGACCAGGTCTCCTGATGCAGCGATTTCCAGCGCTTTGCTGGTCGCTTCCTGCTCGTCGGGAATCAGCTCAATACGATCGGACTCGATACCCATCTCCAGCAATTTGTTCCGCAGCATGATCGGGACTTCATCAGGATCGCGTCCGCGCAGACTGTCATCACGCCGGCAAATAAAGTGATCAAAGTGCCCGGCGGCGATTGCTGCAATCTCGCGAACGTCCTCATCGCGTCGGTCGCCAGGTGCAGCGAGCACCACGATACGACGACCTTCAACCTCGAACCGATCTACAAGATTACACATCGCGCTAACGGCAGCCGGATTGTGCGCATAGTCGAGTATGACTTTGAACGGGTGCTCGTCATAAATATTCATTCGGCCCGGAACCTGGAAGAAGGTTGAGTCAAACGTCCGCAGTCCATGGCGAATGTCTTCGAGGCCGATGTCCATGTTGTAGGCCAGCGCTGCGGCAAACATGGCGTTTTGCACGTTGTGCATGGCACGGCCTTCAATGGTTGCCGGAATCAGGTGCGTCCAGACCAGCGGTGTATGCGCTTCGTTGTCGTAGATGGTGATCATGTGACCGTTCATACCTTCTTCGAGCACAAACGCCTGACCACCCGCGCGGATATGCTGTTTTACCAACACATGCCCCGGGTTCATGGTCACGTAACAAACGGTTTTGGCGTCAGTGTAGTCAGCCATCTGCAGGCAATGCGGATCATCAGCATTTAGCACCGCTGCATCGGTCGCAATCTCTATCGGCACACGCTTGATTTCTGCGAGTTGCTCCAGTGTGTCAATGCCTTTCAGACCCAGGTGATCTGCAGTTACGTTCAGACACGCAGCAACATTGCATTCCTGGAACCCGAGTCCACCGCGCAGCATGCCACCACGGGCCACTTCCATGACCGCAGCGTCAACAGAGGGATCACGCAAAATCATTTTCGCGGATACCGGCCCGGTCATATCACCCGGCACACTGAGCTGGCCATCGATATACACACCATCCGTTGAAGTCAGGCCAACAGTTGACCCGCACATCTTCAATATGTGTGCGAGCATACGTGAGGTCGTGGTTTTACCATTGGTTCCGGTAATCGCGGCTATCGGAATTTTACTTGGCGTGTCCGGCGGAAACAGCATATCGACAACGGGCCCGGCAACATCACGCGGTGTACCTTCACTTGGCGCAACGTGCATACGGAATCCGGGCCCCGCATTTACTTCGCAAATGCCGCCACCGGCTTCACGATAGGACTCGGTGATGTCCCTGGTGAGAAAATCAACGCCACCAATATCGAGACTAATTGCCTTGATGGTGCGTTCTGCCATGTCGCGATTGTCGGGATGGATGGTATCGGTGACATCTATCGCGGTACCGCCGGTCGAAAGATTTGCGGTCGATCTGAGAAAAACCACCTCATCTTTTTTCGGCACCGTGGTTCGATCGTAGCCCGACTTTTCCAGAAGGCGTTCGGCCTGATGGTCGAACTCGAGCCGTGTCAGGACTTTTTCGTGGCCTACGCCACGCCGCGGGTCTTCGTTAACGATATCGACCAGTTGTTCGACGGTATGTTTTGCGTCACCCACAACATGACCTGGCATTCTTTTCGCAGCCGCGACGAGCTTGCCATTGACGACGAGAAGTCGATGATCGTAACCTTCGAGAAAACCCTCAACGATTACGTTGCGGCCATGCTCGCGTGCTTTTTCGAAGGCAACCTCGATTTCTTCCGGCGTCTTCAGGTTTATCGATACGCCGCGTCCATGGTTGCCGGAAAGCGGCTTCAATACCACCGGGAAGCCAATACGCTCGGCCGCTCTTTTTGCATCAACGGAACTGCGTACCATCCGTTGCATCGGCACCGGCAAGCCAAGATCACGCAATATGCTGTTTGTCTCTTCCTTATCGGAAGCCAGCTCGACTGCAATATTGCTGGTGCGACTCGTCGTGGTCGCCTGAATGCGCTGCTGATAACGGCCATGACCGAACTGCACCAGGCTTTGCTCATTCAGCCGAATCCAGGGAATGCCGCGATCCTCCGCTGCATGCACCAGCGATGCAGTACTCGGGCCAAACGCTCGCCGCTGCGCATAACGAATAAACGAGTCCCGCGCCGCAGCAAAGTCCCAGTCATCTGCCGGCGCATCGTCAGGCTGGATGTCTTTTGGCAGCAGACTGTGAATCAGGTCAAGTGCGAGACGGCTGGCCTCTCGCCCGACTGAAGAATCCAGATACTGAAACACCATCGTGTAATGGCCCTTCTGGCCATCGATGGATCGTGTTCGGCCAAAAGTTACCGGTGAACCTGCAACGTTCTGCAATTCGATCGCAACGTGTTCCATGACGTGCCCTAACCAGGTGCCTTCATCTTCGCGCATGCGACGCACAAAGCCGCCCGGTTCGCGATACGAACAACCGTGCTCGTGAAGGCCAGGCAAGTGCTCGAGCAACGGATCAATAAACTTCTTGCCGAGCCGGGCGGTTGGCCAGTCTTCCAGCACACCGAGATCCAGCACATGGCGGATCACCGGAAAGTGCGCGTATATATTGGGGCCAACGTAGACGTTGGTCGAAACGATTTTCATGGACTTGGGCTCCATCTGTTCTCGTGCAGCGAGAACTTTATTATTCTGCGAATGCTTTTCTGGACTGAATTTCAAAGCGGCCGCCAGCAATCAAAATATGTAAATTGACATCGATCAGACTCACCGGATCGCCGCGTCGCGCACGGTCCATTGAAGAGTAACTCAAATGGCTGGGATCGATAATGGTAATTCCGCCGCTGCCAACGACCTCAAGGTCATCTCCCGGTCGGATAAACGCCGCTGTGTCCTCATCCAGTCCGATACCGACGGCAAACGGATTGTAGGCGAGCGCCGTCAGCAACCTTCCCAGGCGGTCACGCTGGCGGAAATGCTGGTCAATGATGAAATTATTGGTAAGACCCAGCCCCGGCGCCATGGTCACCATGGCCGGGCTCGGCGTGCTGCCCTCGTCGCCGCCCGCAATCATGTGTTCAGGCATAAATGCAGCACCTGCAGATGTGCCTGCAACGTGCATGCCCGCTGCATTACGCCGGCGAATCATTTGCGCAACGGGCGTTCCGCCCAGCGTCGTCGAAAGCCTGAGCTGATTACCGCCAGTCATAAAGACCCCATCAGCTTTCTTGATGTACTCGAGATATTTTTCAGACTGGCAGTCTTCGCGCGTGATCATCTGCAGGACCTCTGCGTGGCGGATGCCCAGCTTGCGAAACAACTTTTCGTAATTTCGTCCCGTGTCCTCGAGTTCAGATGCGGTCGGAATGATGCCGATACGCGCCGTCTTGCCACCGCAAACCTCAACAAACCTGTCGAGAATTTCCGGGTTATGCAACTTCTCTTCGGCTCCACCTATTGGAATGATGTAGCCACGATCCGAATCGCTGTTGTTATTAGATGGACTCATTATTATTTTTCTTCTTTTTGTCGTTTTTCGAATTGACCAAAGACCTGCTGCACGCCAGCATGTACGTGCCATGTGCCGCCAATCATTACATCATTGATGTCATGGTTTTCATCCAGCACCAGCAGGTCCGCATCGTTACCGACGCGAATTCTGCCCTTTCTGTGAAAACGCAGAATATCCGCCACGTTACTGGTAAATGCCGGTAGCGCCCGCTCCAATGGTACGTCTTCTTTCAGCAAGACTTTGAGCGTTTCCATCAGGCTCGCTGGCGCGCCAATGCCCATTTGCAGCATTTCGCCCTGCTCATTAAATACCGGCAGGCATCCGCCGCCATCAGAACTTACGGTTATGCGCCCGTCTGCTGCACCCGAATCAAGATACTTTATCAGTGCTGTTGCCGCGGGCCAGGCATCCTCGCCGTCCTCCACCGGAAACGCTGTGATGTCGACCGTGCTGCCGAGTGCTGCCAGTTCAAGCGCCTGATCAAACAATCCTTTGCGGCGGTTTATGTGCGTCGGGTTGAATACCCGTGCTGGCAGTTCACTCTCTTGCAGCGCTGCAAACACCTGGTCCAGGCCATGTTCACCGTCGCCAAGGTGCAAATGCAGGATTCCGGCCTTTCCGGAAATCATGCCCGCAACGTGTGCATCACTCGCGATCCGCAGTAGCTCATCCAGGGTCGGATGACTTCCACGATGATCACTAAGCGCCAGTTCACCGACACCTATTACAGGATCCAGAAATACGATGTCGTCGCGTATGCTGCCCGTAAATGTCACCGGCGGAACATGATAGCCGCCTGTATGACACCAGGCACCGAGACCTTCTTCACGCAAACCTTGAGTCTGAGCCAGCAGTGAACGGGTGTCTCTCGTGGTGTCATCGGTGCCGAGTACGCCCACGACGCTGGTTACGCCAGCCGTCGTAAACTGGCCCAGCATTACGGGTGGTACACGGGTCTTAAGTCCGGCTTCACCACCGCCGCCGGTCACGTGCGCGTGGCCGTCGATAAAGCCAGGCAGCAGGCAGCGACCCTGCAGATCGAATTCAGTGGCACCGGCCGCGATCAGTTCATCCTTTTGATCGCTGACAGCGAGGATTCTGCCGCCGCCGATGAGCAGATGACGAAGGCCCAGAGCCTCTGGTGCGAACACCCGGGCATTGCAAAGTAGTTTCAACAAGGGATTGCCAGAACACAAAAAAAGGGCCGTTATATTACACTACCCGGCCAGCCCCCAACAGATGATGCAGTGTGGTAAATGGACAAAATTCCACTAGGTAAAACAGTCGAATTCCCTGAGGAATATGCGCCCGCCGTGCTTTGTGCCATTCCCCGGGCCGAATCCCGTTCTGCGTTGGGGCTGCAAAGTGACCTGCCGTTCCAGGGCGAGGACATCTGGAACGCCTGGGAGCTTACCTGGCTGGCTTCCGGTGGCACGCCGGCGGTGGGGACCGCGGTAATCCGCATCAATGCCACTTCGCCGAACCTCATCGAGTCGAAGTCTCTGAAGCTCTACCTCAATTCATTTGCAATGACTCGCCACACCAACCCGCAAGAGCTGACGAGGGTCATCGTCGGCGACCTTTCGCGCAACGCTGGCCTCGAAGTCGATGTAAGCATTACGCCGGCCTGTGATTCCACAACCGACACGATCGAAAAATTTCCTGGTGAATGTATCGATACCGTGGAAATCGGCGCAGTCCCGACGGACGTGGATGCTGCAATGCTTGCGACTGATACGGGAGATTGCGTCACTGAGACGCTCTATTCACATCTGCTGCGCAGCAATTGCCCGATCACGAATCAGCCGGATTCAGGCAGCATATTGATTCGTTATCGCGGCCAACCAATTGATCGCCAGGCCTTGCTGACCTACCTCGTCTCGTTCCGTCGGCACAATGACTTTCACGAAGCGTGCGTGGAACGCATATTTGTCGATATCAAGAAATACTGTGAGCCCTCAGAGCTGACTGTGTATGCCCGCTACAATCGGCGCGGTGGTCTGGATATCAATCCTTTTCGCTCGGACTTTGAAGACCCGGCTGAGAACCTAAGACTGTGGCGGCAATAATCGCGGCTAAAAACCCCGCATTATTCAGGTTTCCAGCAATGCCGGGCCCAAACGGTATCTGTTCCGGGGACGGGTTGCTGGCTACACTGGAAGTCCCCCGTCAATTCACCTTCGACTACCTGAACATTGGATAAGAAACTTTCCTACCGCGCTGATATTGATGGGCTGAGAGCGATTGCAGTCCTGGCTGTGATTGCAAGCCATCTACCTGAAAAATTTCTGCCTAGCGGCTTTCTCGGTGTAGACGTTTTCTTCGCGATTTCCGGCTTTGTCGTCACCGCCTCGCTGCTAAACCAGCGACGGACGAAACTCTCACAACTTTATGTAGGTTTTCTCGCGAGACGGGTAAAGCGGTTGCTGCCTGCGCTCACGGTATGTGTGGCAGTAACCGGTTTCGTCGTGTTGGCAACAGATCCTTTTCCGCGCCACTCGATTGATACGGGGCTCGCCGCCCTGTTTGGTTTTGCAAATATCGTACTGTTCTTTTTCGAGCTCGATTACTTTTCTCCTTCCTCCATATTCAATGCGTTTACCCATACCTGGTCATTGGGTGTGGAAGAGCAGTTCTACGTCGTGTTCCCAATGTTCGCCTGGCTTTTTTACTTCAGGCTGCAAAATAATTCTTTCAAAGCGCTGGCTATTGCAATGATCCTCGGTGGCCTGGTGTCCGTGGCGTTGTTTGCCTGGTTATACGAGGACCACCAGGCTGCCGCTTTTTTTCTGATGCCTGCCCGGATCTGGGAGTTGGGTATCGGTTCGCTGGTCTTTCTGGCCTCGCGACGTACACAATCGGCGCAGTTGCAGCGGGCATTGGCGCTTCTGTCCCCGTTCGTCCTGGTGGCGTTGATTGTGTGCTTCTTCGCCCCGGAGAGTTACGCTGTGCCGGCTACGTTGGCCGCCGTTGGTTTGACGGGATTGCTCCTGGCCAACGATGACCGCTCTCTCGCTACTCGACTGCTGATGCTGCCGCCGGTTATTTACATCGGAAGAATTTCTTATTCTTTGTACTTGTGGCACTGGCCGATTATCGCCCTTGGACCGATCGTGCTGGCATCAGGCTTTCGATCTTCGGCCCTGTATGTGGTTGCCACGGCGATCGCCGCGGTCATTTCCTTTCACTTGATCGAAAAACCCTTGCGTTACAGTACCTGGACAACTCGCAGGATTCGCGACATTGGATTGGGCGTGGTTTGCAACCTTGTGCTCGCGGCAGTATTGCTCTTCGCAATGGACTCAACAGACGCTGGTTCTGAGTCCGCCGTTGCTACGCTCTACCCTCCCTCGTATCTTCCCGTCATCCCCACTGGAAAATCGCATGCGCTGACCTGTGCCCTGGACGGCGGCAGCAGGGTTTTGAAACCTGATACCGTCGCGAACTGCACAGTAAAGCCAAAACCCGGCTCCGGGATGCCAACCATCTGGGCGATGGGGGACAGCCACTCCGGGCATTTACAGGGAATGTTGTACGAACTGCACGAAAGATTGGGTGTCGGCGTGCACCTGGTCGAAACTCCTGGTTGGAGTTTTCCTTTCGAACCGGGCAAGGAGTTCGCCCCGCGAAAAGAGGTATTCAGCCGTATCTCCCGGGAATTCAAACCGGGGGATATCGTTCTCGTGTCGCGACTCTACATTTCACGCACTCTCCCGCCCGCCGTCATTGAAGTGAGGCCGTGGATATACAACGTATCCCGCCTCGCCGAGGATCTCGCGAACAAGGGAGTGCACCTCGTTGTCACCGGGCCTCCACCTATATTTCCGTATAACGACATTCGCGAGTGCAGCCTGGACGAAAGAGAGAGTTGCAGGCTGGAAAGAACTGCATTCGCCTCGCTGGTAGACCCGGTGATGGAACTGCTGACCCAACTCGAAACAAGCAATGGCAACGTAGCGGTTTTCAATATCTTCGATTCAGTCTGCCCTGTAGACGAAGACTTTTGCTATCCGGACAACGGCAGCAGCTTCCTGTACCGGGACAAAGACCATTTCAACTCTCTGGGTTCAAAGCTCCTGGCCGAACCTTTTGTCGATCTACTCCGTTCCTCAGGCACGCTCACACCCTCTCAGTAGTCAGGGTTTCGCAAGATCGTCCGGGTCCAGTGCATGTCCCCAATCCCGTTTTGCAGAGAGATAATCGCGATTCTCATCGCCGACACCACTAACGTGTTTCACTCGTGTGATATTGGTGAGTCCAAAATCTGTCAGGTCCTTCACCTTTTTGGGATTGTTGGTTAACAATCGAAATGGATTGTTCCCCAGGAAGTATTTCAACAGTGCTGCAGCATCGCTAAAATCACGTGAGTCATCTGGCAGTCCCAGCGTGCGGTTAGCCTGGTAGGTATCCTCACCCGCGTCCTGCAACAGGTAAGTCGCTGCCTTGGCCCACAGGCCAATGCCCCGGCCTTCGTGCCCCGACATATAGATCAGCATGCCACCCACCGAATCAGCGGCAATCCTCTCCAGCGCCGAGATGAATTGCGGCCCGCATTCACAGCGCTGCGAGCCGAAAACATCACCTGTCAGGCAACTGGAGTGCACACGCACCAGGGGATTCTCCCAGGTCTCCGGATCGCCCAGTACGAGTACGCTGTTCACCGCCATTGAAGCAGCAAGAATGGCGAAAGACTGCTGGCCATCGCGCTCACGAAGTTCGTCTGCGAGCTCCTCTGCCTTGCTTAATTCGGAGTGACGAACACTGGCATACCACTGCGCGGCGTACTGCCGACCATGGCGTTCCAGTGGCAAGGGGATAGGCCCCAGGACACTGATTGCCTTGTCACCGGTTTGCGGACGGTTGCTGGCATCAACGGCCTGTCCGGCAGCATCAATCCTGATTAACTTGCCCTGCGCTATGAGACGTTCGCGCACTGTTGGATCGATGTAAGTAAACATGGCGAGAGCCTATCATTTCTGGGCACCTCAATTGCGCATCCGGGAGCCAATGATTCCGCGGTCATGAGGATTCAGGCGACATTGTTGAAATTCCTTGTTGACCGGCCAGTCATCAGCTATATTACTGACTCAGCAGTCAGTAAAGAAGAAATTCGATGGCCCAACCCAGATTCCAGCGCCGCAAGGAAGACCGACCCGCAGAGATTACGGCGGCGGCCCTTGAGGCATTTGCCGAAAATGGCTATGCGGCAACGCGCGTTGATGAGGTGGCGAAACGGGCCGGCGTCAGCAAGGGACTCCTTTACCTCTATTTCAAGACCAAAGAAGAACTTTTCAAAGCCGTTATTCGCAGTTTTATTTCCCCACGAATAGATGCGTTGATCTCCAATGTAGAGGAAACAGAGCTTTCCGCCGAAGAATTTCTGCGCGGCCCCTTTCTGGAGTTCGCCTGCTTCATTCCCAAATCACCGGCCAGAATCCTGTTGAAGCTGATGGTCGCTGAAGGGCCGAAACATCCGGAACTGATCGCCTGGTACTGGGAGCACGTAGTATCGCGCGGCATCAATGCGCTACGCATACTGATTCAACGCGGCGTGAACAACGGCGAGTTTCGCGAATCCGCTCTCGATGAGTTTCCACAACTTCTGGTTACACCCATTTTCTTTTCCTTACTCTGGACACTGTTGTTTCAACCACACTCAGCGCTTGATACCGATCAATTTATTGGCGCCCACGTGGACATGGTGCTTGGCTCGATCAAGACGGAGACAGCATGAACCGTCTAATCCTCATGGTACTGGTGCTGCTCGCTTCACTTCTGACCGCTTGTGACCGTGCAGATGATACTCAGCGCATTGTTGGGCAACTGGAATCCGATCGCGTTGAGATTACGGCAGAGGTATCTGAGCCGATACTCGAACGCACAGTCATTGAAGGCCAGCAGGTCGAGCGTGGTCAGTTACTTATCCGTCAGGACACGTCTCGTATCGAGACTGCGATTGCTCAAGCTAAGGCGTTTGAATTGCAAACGCGTGCCCGGCTCGATGAATTGATTCGCGGTCCTCGTAAGGAGCAAATTCTGGCCGCCCAGGCCAACGTTCGCGGTGCAGAGCACGAACTGACTTATCGTGAAACAGATCTTGTGCGCGCAGAGAAGCTCCTGGAACGAGAACTGGCCTCACCGGAAATTCGTGATCGCGCACGCGCCGCAAGAGATGCTGCGCAAGCCGGTCTCGAAAGTTTTGCGGCGCGCCTCGAAGAGCTTCTTACGGGAACGACAAAAGAGGAGCTCCGGCAGGCAGAAGAAGGTGTCAGGCAGGCTGAAGCACGGCTGGCATCGTTGCAGATCGATCTCGAACGCCACAGCGCGATTGCGCCTGCGACCGGCGTTGTGGATTCCCTTCTCTTTGAAGTCGGTGAACGACCAGCCCCCGGCCAGCCGATGGCGATTCTGCTTTCCGGCGCACAGGTATACGCACGCGTCTTTATTCCCGAATCCATGCGGGTCAATGTCAGTCCCGGTACAAAAGCACGCGTTTTCGTGGACGGCCTCGCTGAGCCGCTGGATGGCAAGGTGCGCTGGGTAGCATCCGAATCAGCATTTACGCCCTACTTTGCATTGACGGAACACGATCGCGGCAGGCTGAGCTTTGCGGCAAAGGTGGATATCCTGAACATCGATCAACGGCTGCCGGACGGCGTCCCGGTAGAGGTCGAATTACTCCTTGGTCGGGCGGGCACACAAAATGATTGAAAACGCAGACCTCGCCATTCGGGCACGCGGCCTGACGAAGCGCTTCGGATCGCTAACTGCTGTTAACCGTCTCGACCTGGATGTGCCACGCTCAATGATCTACGGCTTCCTTGGACCCAACGGCTCCGGAAAAACGACGGCAATTCGAATGCTGTGCGGACTCCTGACGCCAACTGAAGGCGGTGCGAACGTACTCGGATTCGATGTGCCCGGTGATGCCAATGCGCTGAAACCGAAAATCGGTTACATGACACAAAAGTTCTCCCTGTATGGCGATCTTACAGTGCAGGAAAACCTCGAATTTATTGCTGACATCTATACCTATCCACGCAAAGATCGACGCGCGCGAATCGAGACATTACTCGAAAGATATGACCTGTTGGAACAACGCAAGCAATTTGCAGCCACCATGAGCGGCGGACAAAAACAAAGGCTGGCACTTGCCTGTGCTGTACTGAACAAGCCAGAGTTATTATTGCTCGATGAACCGACCAGTGCGGTAGATCCAAAGAGTCGTCGTGATTTCTGGTCCGAGCTGTTTTCACTGGCTGACTCGGGAACCACAATCCTGGTTTCGACACACTACATGGAAGAGGCTGAGCGCTGCCATCGTCTTGCCATACTCGACCACGGCTTCAAAGTCGCCGATGGCTCGCCCACCGAGCTGCAAAATTCGACCGGCATGTCGATCATCGAGGTGCTGGCTGAGAACCCGTTTGCTGCACAAATCGAGATTGGTAAATTGCCCCAGGTGATGAGTGTTACGCAACTCGGTGTCAGGCTACGGGTCTTGATTCCGGAAACCGTTGCGCAACCATTGCAGCTGGTAGACAACCTGCTCTCCTCGAACGCGATTTCTGCGCAGACGAAGCTCGTTGATGCATCCCTTGAGGACGTTTTCGTCGCGGTGACGCAAGACGGCTATAGCGGGGAGCAGGCTGCGTGAAATCTGCAACCCGGCTGATGGCAGTAATGCGTAAGGAGCTGCGCCAGCTCAAACGCGATCGGGTTACATTTGCCATGATCGTTGGTATTCCGGTCATGCAGATGTTGATGTTCGGCTACGCAATCAATACAGATGTACGCAACCTCACCGCAGCAGTCGCCGACCAGGCAGACAGTCATTTATCGCGACAATTCATCGCCGACCTCGGCCAGACCCAGGTGCTGGATTTCCAGCACGCCGTTGACACCGCCGCTGAATTGGAAGAGCTGCTGCGAACCGGCCAGATTTCGATGGGCGTTCTGATTCCACCAGACTTCGACCGACGCGCGATCGATTCACGACGCTCCGCTGCGCACCTGCTGATTGATGGAGTTGATCCGACGATCGTTGGTGTCGCTAATCAAATCCGAAATATACCGCTACATTTTGATGCGACGGCGCCGCGGCAAACAAAGGCAGCGACCTTCGAGATCAGGCCGTATTTCAATCCGGAAAGACGTTCGGCCGTTTTTGTAATACCTGGGCTGATTGGCATCATTCTCACCCTGACAATGATGATGTTTACCGCAGTCTCGGTGGTGCGGGAACGTGAGCATGGCAATCTTGAATTACTGATCAATACACCCGTCAGCACAACTCAACTGATGGTTGGAAAAGTAGTGCCCTACATCGTTATCGGTCTGATCCAGCTCGCGCTGATTCTTGCCGTCGGCCGGCTACTATTCAACATACCGGTTCATGGCAGTATCTTCGATCTTTATGTTGCCGCATCAGTTTTCATCGCAGCCAACCTCGCACTCGGCTTGTTTATATCGACCCTGGTCAAAACTCAGTTTCAGGCAATTCAGATAACAATATTTATTCTAATGCCCTCAATTCTCCTGACGGGATTTATGTTTCCCTTTGAGGGCATGCCGGAAATCGTTCAATACCTTGGCGAAATTCTGCCAAATACGCATTTCATCCGCCTCACGCGCGGCATCATGTTGCGCGGCGCAGCACTCAGTGACATGTACCAGGAGCTGATCGCACTGGGCGTATTCACCAGCATCGCACTGACTGCGGCGATCATCCGTTTCTCGAAACGCCTTGATTAGACCTTATTCGTGCGCGTCTCGGCGGCCTGGTAATAAGGCCGCCACCAGCGAATTGTCAGTGGTACGGCAACATTCAGGCAGAACGCCGTGATCATCAGCGTAAAAAATGCTTCCCTCGTGAGGATTTCGTTTTGCACATAGGCAATGTCCATGACGACGAACGCGAGCTCCGCCCTGCCGAGCATACCGAAGCCAATCATCAGGCTTTGGTGCCAGGTCATACCGCCTGTATATCTCGCAGCCAGGCCGGCTGAGCCTACCTGCACAATAAAAAGACCAGCAAGCAATGCTGCAGCATACGGCAGCACCTCGATCAACAGATTGGTGTCGAAGATGATTTTCGCACCAAGATCGACGAAAAATACCGGCCCGATCCAGGAAAAAGCCGCTTTATCAACGATCCTTTTGGTTTCCTTATAGACGCTTTTTGTCTGCGGCGTCTTGCTGATAATGCGGCTTTTGTCGCTGAACAGAAAGTATTCTTCTTTGACAATCAAGCCGGCCATATAGGCACCGACAGCCGGATGGAAGCCGAAATAGGCCGCAATCAGCCCAACCACGAGCGCCAGCAACAAGATGGCGAGCGTCGCATGACGACCTTCATCGAAGGTCAGTATGTGCTTGACACCATAATGACCGATGAACGGCACATGCTTCATCCAGCCACGTACTTTGTGCGGGAATATCCAGCCGCCGAGGAACGTGACAATGACGAAAAACAAAGCAGCCTTACCCGCTGCCGCAGCCACACCGCTAAAACTTAGATTTTCTGCGCCGGTTGCCACCGGTACGAGGATAGCGACAGCCACCAGTGCACCGATGTCATCGATAACGGCTGAGGTCATGATCCGTGTGGCGACAACAGATTTTTTCAGACCCTCGCTACGCAGCGAGACCATTGTCAGCGATACGGCGGTCGCAGTCATCGCCAGCGCGCACATCAGTGCGATATGTGGGTCGTTCCAGATACTGTCAGTGATCACATAAGCAATCGAGAACGGGCCGAGAGCGCCAAATAACGCAATTCCCCAGCTTTTTCTCATGCTCGCCATGAAATTTTTTGTCGTTTCTTCAAAGCCGAGCGAGAACATTATGAAAATAATGCCCAGCTCCGAGAATTCACGAATAAACAGGTTGCTTTCGACGGGCAGGACACCCACATTGACCAGCAGGAAGCCCATGAACAGGAAAAAAAGAACCGGGGTCAGGCGGGTTTTCTTTGCCGCAACAACCGCGACAAAAACCGCAGCCCATATGATGGCAAGATGTGCCAGAGGATGCATGCGATGCTACCTGCGCTGAGTGATGAAACTTGAGAAAACAGGTATCCTACTACAGCTTCTCTGCAAGACATGGCAATCATAGCGGCGTCTGAGACCGTAGAATTTCAAAATTGGGTGCGATAAATAAATTATGAGTACATCCTCCAGTCAAAAATCAACCGTATATATCGTCGACGACGATCAGGCTATTCGCCACGCGATGGAGCTCCTGATGCGCTCTGTCGGACTGGCTTACGAGATCTTTCACTCGGCCGACGAATTCCTGGAAACCTATACAAGCGACAGGGCCGGTTGCCTGATCCTTGATATCCGCATGCCTGGCCTGGGGGGGCTTGAGCTGCAGGAAAAGTTAAACGAACTGGGCAGTTCTCTGCCGATCATCTTTATCACCGGTCATGGTGACGTGCCGATGGCGGTTGAGGCCATGCAAAAGGGCGCGATCGATTTCATCCAGAAACCGTTTCGCGACCAGGAACTTCTCGATGGCATTTCCGAGGCGGTCAAGACTGACCAGGAACGTCGCTCGGTACGCGAAGAAAAAGCGGAAATATTGAGCCGAATTGAAAAACTGACCAACCGTGAGCAGGAGGTGCTGGACCTCGTTGTCACCGGCAAGCCGAACAAAGTGATTGCCTATGAACTCGGCGTCAGTCAGCGGACGGTGGAAATCCATCGCGCGCGGGTAATGGAAAAAATGCAGGCCAAATCTCTGGCCGACCTGGTTCGGATGCACCTCGCTACCTGACAGCGATTACAACGGCAAACAGGCAGGAGAATCCGCGAATCGAATTAATTGCGTCGCGCACTTATTTCTTCATCGATCGTTGCACAATCAATACACTCGTTCGCGTATGGATAAGCCCTGATTCGACTCTCGCCAACAGCTTCTCCACATTTGCTGCACAACCCGTATTCTCCGGAATCCATGCGTCGTAACGCCGCAGAAATCTTATCTATTTCCTCGCGTGCTTCATTGCCGAGCGCATCAATTACCTCATTGTCCTCAAGTTGCGTCGCCCGCTCTTCAGAATCCGTTTCGAGCCCACGACGGACATTGCTTGTGATTCGAGTCAGCCTTGAATCCAACTCCTCTTTTTTCTGCACCAAGATAGCGCGCAGGTCGTCCGGCCAGTTTTCCTTCATGATAAAGATGCTCCTATCAGTGTCGGCACCAACTGCGCTGTGCCAGGGTTCAATTACATCCCAGAACGCAGATTGCCGAAATCAGTACAAGCACGTAGATTTTGGCTGCTGGTAGAAAATAGTAGGTAAATGCCGATACAGGCTAAGCAACAGGCCGTATAGGAACAAACCGACCGGACATTTAATCTATTCAATACTATTGGGATATTTGTTTTTGAAATTCATCGTGCGAGTCTAGAAATGCAGAAAATCAGTCAAATAATGTGCGTGGTCGATCCGACCGCTAAAAATCAACCGGCCTTGCAGCGCGCAGCATGGCTTGCGACGAACGCAGGGGCCGAACTCGAACTTCTGGTTTGTTATTACAATGAGTACCTGAGCGGTGACCGGTTGTTTGACTCGCCTTCTCTCGAGAAAGCTCGCGAGGAAATCATTAACGGTCACAAAAAGAACCTGGAAGACCTTGCAGAGCCGCTGCGCAATGCAGGTCTGATCGTAAAAACGACGGCCGTCTGGGATCACCCGCTCTACCAGGGAATTGTCCGCCACGCAGCGGCGACCGGCGCGGACATCGTATTCAAGGACACCCACCATCATTCGGCGGTAGCACGCGCGCTGTTGACCAATACTGACTGGAACCTGATACGCGCCTGTGCTGTTCCGCTGTGGCTGGTCAAGCCACAGGATATTCCGGCAAAGCCGCTCTTCATTGCTGCGATTGATCCACTGAATGAGCACGACAAGCCAGCAGCGCTGGATGATGAGATTCTGGTTCTTAGCAAGGCGCTGGCGGAAGCCTGCGGCGGTGAAGTGCGCGCCTTTCATTCCTTTGACCCGCGTATTGCCGTCGCGACAGCCACCGCAAATGCGTATATACCAGTGTCCTTGCCGTTTGATGAAATCGAGAAACAAATGCGTGAGCAGCACGAGAAGCGCTTTGTGGAGGTCGTTGATTTTCACGGTATCGCAAAAGACATGTCGCACCTGGTAGCGGGTCTGACACACGAGGAGTTGCCGCAACTATCTGCGGATAAGGATGCTGCGGTTGTGGTTATGGGTGCGGTTTCAAGAAACCGCTGGAAAAGATTGTTTATCGGGGCGACCGCTGAGAGAACGCTGGAGCATCTGCCTTGTGATCTCCTGATCGTCAAGCCGGACTGGTTCCAGATACCGGCCGATATCTCTGACGAAAGAGCTGCTTAATTTGGAAGGGTGAACCTGGTTAATGCAAATTAATCTTTGGTGCAGTTAGAGTCAGTTCGCACCCGCTGCTGTCCCATTAACTTAAAATCGGTGCCCGGATGAGGCAACCGGTTGACTTGAGCAGTCCGCAATCGCCCGTGCCGATAGACGGATCGTGGTGACTTTTAATTGATCTTAACTATCGTACGGCGGGCTCCTACAACGCTAATTAGTAATGCAGGAGCCCGCCCAGCGGGCGATGTCCCAAATTCGCAAAAATACCGCATCATCGCGCCAACGCTTCAGAATTGTGTTTTACCTATTCGTCGTCTACGGAATCGCGTCGCGAGCCGCGAGCGATAAAGCGGGTAATAATCAATCCCAGCCCGGCAATGATGCAGAACAGGCCGAGTAACCATATGAAAAGCATGGGCGCATATCGGTACTGACGCAGCACCAGGACAATAAACAAGCTGCCAACGGCAACAAGAAAATACGGCACGATTTCATAGATTGGCTTTGGCAGACGCATGACTTCTTCCAGCAACACACGCAGGATCCTGCAATAAAGCCAGTTTGCGCCAAAAATAGTCCAGGTCCTAAAACCCGTTCACAGAAAGAATGCAACTGAAACTGGTTTGCTGAAAAAATTGTGACTCAGTTCACACAAATTTCGCCTGCGAAATACCATTCGCAAAAACAAAAATGCGCGACCGATTGATGTCGGTCACGCATCAAATTGTTATGCCCCTGTTCGTGTTCGTGGGCTAGTAATTCGCCGTGAGCATAATCCAGAACTTGGTGGTATCCGTTTGGTGTTGGTCAGCGTCATACATGGCGGCTTTGAATAACAGGGCATAGCGATCACCAAGTTTGCGACCCGCTGAGAGATCCAGTTCCGTGCCCCAGTTGGCACTACCTGACTGCGCAGTGAAGTCGTGATACACACCGGTGAAACTCCATTTGCCGGTCTTGTATTTGACCGTGGCAAACAAGTCGTCGATACCCGCGTCAGGTGTCCCCAGGAACTTGTCTGCCCAACCCTGGAAGGCGTGCAAGGTCGCCAACGGCGTTCTAAAGGAGGCACCAGCAACATTCTGATCGCCACCAAGAGACTCCCATGCAAGACCAAGCGACAAACCGTTTTTCATCGCCCAGGTTACGCCAAGATTGAAATACTCAGCGTCGTAACTGACCGGGTTATTTCCGGCATCAGACTGGGTAGCAACTTCGGCCACCAGGTTTAACTTGCCCTCACCCACCGGGATCCCGCCGGTCGCTCGTGCACCGAAAGTTGCCGTGGAAAACGCTGCCACGTCGTTGTTATCGATCAGGTAGTAATATGGCGTCACTGTCCATGCATCACCCAGCTTGATCTTTGCGTTTAGCAAATGGGTGTCATTGTCATGACGACCGCTGGCTACTTCCGGGCCGAAAATCCGCCGCACAGTAGCCACATAGCTGTAGAACAATTGCGTATTCGAAAAACCGTTGAATTTAAGGGTCGCCGAATCGTAAGTCTGCTCATTCTGGCGCCAACCGACACCGCCGACAAAGCGTTGATTATCAAGGTTTATTCGCTGTCGACCGAATCTCAATTTCGTTTCTGCTGTTGGATCGAAATCGAGGTAGAGCTGGTTAAGATCTGTTCCTTTTACGTCGGCAACCACCGGATACTGATTACGCTCCGGACTGCTGCCACTGAGATTGTTAAAGTCGGTCAGCAGCAGTTCACCAATGTAATCAAATTCTGTAAACCCGGACCAGTTGTTCCACTTGCCGGTCTGGTAATTTAACCGCATGCGCAAAGTCGACGCATTGGCATCCTCGGTAAAACCGTCCTGATCAACAAACTCGTAACGATAACGAAAGAGAAGGTGCGCCTTACCCGAAGTTAACGCTTGCGCGATGCTCAGGTTTTCATCCTTCGTACTTTCACTATCCTGTGCCAAAACACTAGTCGCTACCAGACTCAACATGGCCAGCAAAACTGCGACCAGGTAGCTGAATTTAGAAGTCATCGTACTATTTCCTTTTTTATCTCATCCAGTTGCAGACTGTTGAAAAAGCCATCCGTGGCTTTTTCAACACTGCATTTCAAGTTTAGTAAACGTCGTATAACGTGTTGTAGACGTTAAACTTGCCGGTTGGGGTGACGATCTCAGGTCCCTTGATCACATGCTTCAGCTCACGTGTCTTGTCATCGACTACGACGATCGCAGACTCCTGCTCCTTACCACTCCAGACCGAGAACCAGACTTCATCGCCAGCCATGTTGTACTCCGGCTGCACGATGCGTTTCGGTCCCTCACCAAGCTCGGCCCATTCGCCGATCGGCAGGGTGACAAACCCGGCATCGATATTGTCGATGTCGAATACCGCGATGCTCTGGCTGAGACTTTCATCAGGATTCAACGGTGCATCAACCCAAAGGTTCTTGGAGTTGGGGTGTGACTTGACGAACAGTGAACCGCCGCCCATGCCATCGATAACCCGCACAACTTTCCAGGCGTGGTCCGGATTGCCTTCCGGATCCGTGCCGAGAAAAGTGATGTTGGCGTTACCAAGTGCACTCGTTACCCAAACCGGTCCAAACTCCGGATCGATAATGTTGGCACCGCGTCCCGGATGCGGAGTTTTCTCAACATCGACGAGTGCCACGAGTTTGCGGTCTCTTGAGTCGATGACCGCAACCTTGTCAGATTGGTTGGCGGCGGTAAGAAAATAACGCTTGGTGCTGTCCCAGCCACCATCATGCAGAAACTTGGCTGCTGGAATATCGGTAACACTCAGGTTGTCTATATCTTCATAGTTGACCAGGAGAACGTGGCCGGTCTCCTTAACGTTAACGATGAACTCCGGATGCTCGTGCGAGGCAACGATCGCCGCGACCCGCGGTTCCGGATGGTATTCCTGAGTATCAACGGTCATACCCCGGGTTGAGACAATCTTCTTCGGTTCCAGTGTGTCGCCATCCATGATGACGTACTGCGGCGGCCAGTAAGCACCGGCAATCGCGTACGTGTCCTCGTAGCCTTTGTACTTGGAGGTTTCTACAGACCGCGCTTCAAGGCCGATTTTGATTTCGGCGACGATCTTTGGCGTTTCCATCCACAAATCGATCATGTCGACTTTGGCATCACGACCAATTGTGAAAATGTAACGACCTGAAGCTGAAACGCGTGAGATGTGAACCGCATAGCCGGTCGGCAGTATCGCTACGATCTCCTTGGTATCGCCATCGATAATCGCAACCTGACCCGCATCGCGCAGCGTAACCGCGAAGTAATTCTCAATATTGCGGTCATGCTGTGGCTCACTTGGACGATCTTCCGGTGCAACCATCACTTCCCAGGAGTCGAGCATTTCTGCCATACCGAACTCTGGTGGAGCCGGCGGTTCCTGTTGCAGGAAGCGCGCCATAATGTCGATCTCTTCTTCGGACATTTCACCGGAACTGCCCCAGTTCGGCATGCCGGCCGGTGAGCCGTACGTGATCAGCGCTTTCAGGTAATCAGTACCTTTTTCCCGGGTTATATCGGGCGTCAATGGCTTGCCTGTCGCACCTTTACGCAGTACACCATGGCAACCGGCGCAGCGTTGAAAGAATATCTCGGTAGCAGTCGTGTACTCTTCTGCACTCAAAACCGGTCCTTCGGAACCCATCACTTGCCGGGTACTTTCGGCGGTTATTGCCGACGGCGAACCACGGTAGCGCATCTCGCCTTCAGACGTGCCGGTATGGCGCTCACCGGTAGCTCGGTCTGTCTGACCGAGCTCGGCGCGTAATGCTGTCACTTCTTCGACAGAGACTGCCGAGCCGGTGTTGCCCCACGCGGAGAACACGTAGGTCAGGACTGCCGCAAGATCCTCGTCAGGCAGATAGCCCATGCTAGGCATGACGCCATTGTAATCCTGCCCATTGACAGTGATCGGACCAGACAACCCAAACAAGGCCGCCTGCATGACTTCCTGGCGGTTGCCCAAAAGGAAATCAGACTGTGCCAATGGCGGAAATGCGCCCGGCAAACCCTGGCCGGTCGGTTGGTGACAAGCTGCACAATTGGCGAGGAATACTGCCTCACCAGCAGCTGCTACGTCACTTACTGTTGCGGAAGCTACTTCAGCGTCGTGCACGGCGGTGTCGCTGCTGCTCGCAGCTGATTGCGGGTCGGCTTCCTGTGCGCACGCCTGTAAGGACACCGCTGCAATCAGAAACACCAATGTTCTAACGAGGGTTGAAAATTTCATGACTTTTGCTCCTGTCATTTTTCATGTTTTGGGAAAATCATTGCCAGTTAACGTTCAGGCTGAGTGACACACTTGTGCCAGCCTGAGCGAGATAAGGAAGCGCGGGATCAGTCGGGCTGAGTCCGCGCACGTCAGACCAGTTCCAGTAGGTACGGTCGGTTAAGTTGAGCAAGCCCGCACGAACGGTGGTCCGCTCGCCGAGCTTTTGTGAGAAATACAAATCGAACACCACGTGGCCCGGTGGTTTGAAGAGCTCGCCGCGAGATTCGTCGCGATCGTCCCAGGCATCGGTGAAGGTCGTTTGCAGGCGGATTCGCCGTCCCTTGTTCAGTGAGTTCCAGCTGGCGCCGATAACTGCCTGACCCGGGCCAACCGAATTAAGCGGTTGCCCGTTGTCACGGTTTTCACCCTGTGCCAGGTAGAACGATCCATCAAGCTGGAAGCTTTCGAGGACGCCCTGAAAATTGATGTGGCCGCCACCTTCAATGCCTTCGATGACTGTTTCGCTCAGATTTTGTGATTGAAACAATATCCGTCCGCTATCGGGATCTACACCGATGCGTATCTTGGAAGCGATAAAATCAGTGTAGCGCGTGCGAAACACTGCCAGCCGGGTGCCTGAATTCGTGCCCTGCCAGCGAATTCCAAGGTCAAATCCGTCCGAGGTCTCTGATCTCAGGTCGGGGTTCGGGATTGCCCGAAAATTAAAGACCGGTATTTCCAGGCCTATGTTTGCATCTTCGTAAGGCGGCGCTCTGAACATGGACACCATGCCGACATACAATATTAAGGTCCAATGAATGACAAAGTAAGGAAA
>CAYOHF010000029.1:0-34922 GCA_964403695.1 uncultured Woeseiaceae bacterium
CCTTCGGGTTATGAGCCCGACGAGCTGCCAGACTGCTCCACCCCGCATCAGTAGGGGCGGCATCATACAAACAGCTACCCCTTATTACAACCCGTTTGGGGCTAAGAATTGCTACTAAATTCGTTGTTAGTAGGTACGGGCTATTGTGTCGATACAAACGGCCAGCAACCAGCCCGGCATTACGCCTAAAACCAGCACTGCGAGGCCATTCAGGCTGAGTATCACTTTTGTATCGATATTCGCCTGGAAAACAGAGCGATCCTCTGCCGCCTCGAAATACATGTACCAAATCACGCGCAGGTAGTAATACGCGCCAATTACAGATGCGAGCACCATCAGGATGGCGAGCCCGGGGAATCCGGCATCGAGGACAGCGCTAATGACATTCAGTTTAGCGATAAATCCAACCCACGGCGGTACGCCGGCCATGCCGAACATGAAGAACAGCATCATTAGTGCATACCAGGGGCTGCGCGCATTGAGTCCCTTGAAATCGGCCAGGTTCTCGGCCTCGAATCCGTTGCGGCTCAGCAGGATAACCATGCCGAACGCGCCTGCGGCCATGACTACGTAGGTCAGCGTATAGAACAATGCCGCCGCATAGCCGGTCTCAGTGCCTGTAAACACGGCCAGCAGGATGAAGCCAACATGTGCTATCGCTGAATAGCCGAACATGCGCTTGATATTGGTCTGTGCGATCGCAACGATATTGCCGATCAGGAGTGACAGTACCGCCATTACCATGATCATGCCCTGCCACACGCCATGCAGGTCGCCCAGGCCATCCACGAGAATTCGCAGGAGCAGTGCCAGTGCTGCAAGCTTCGGTGCGGAGGCGATGTAAAGCGTAATCGGCGAACGGGCGCCCTGGTAGACGTCAGGCAACCACATATGAAATGGCACAGCGCCGAACTTGAAGGCGATACCAGCGATCATGAAAGCCATGCCGAACCACAGTGGCATACCGTTTGCTTCGCCACCCTGCACTGCCGCGGCGATCTCGTCGAACTGCAGGCTGCCAGTGACGCCATAGACCCAGGAAATACCGTACAAAAATGCGCCGGAGGCAATTGCGCCGAGGACGAAGTACTTCATCGCCGCTTCAGCCGCTGCGGCCGAGTTTCTGTCGAATGCCACCAATGCGTACAGAGACAGGGACAGCGTTTCCAGGCCAAGGTACATAATCAACAGGCTATTGGCCGAAATCATGATCATCATGCCAAGCAGGCCGAACAATCCCAACAGGTAGAACTCGCCCTTCAGCAGTTGGTTTTGTCGTAAATAGTCTCTGGCATACCAGAAGCCCACGCCAACCATGCCGCACGCCGCCAGTTTTAATATCTGTGACAGCGCATCGCTGACGTAACTGCCGTCAAACAGCAGCGTCCGAGCCTCGGGAGCGCTGGCGACCAGCGCCCAGCCCGTAACGAGCAGCGAGGCAATGCTCAGCCAGAACGTCACTACGCGGTTCTCGTCTGAAATAAACAGATCCGCAATGAGCACCACACAGATCATGATCAACAACGTGATCTCGGGAGCTGCAGCTGAAAATTGGCCGAATATCATTCTGATTGCACCCTAAATTCCTGTGAGCTTCGTTTGGCCGATTTGTACGAGCAACTCACGCACTGTCACCGACATCATGTCGACGAGCGGTGCAGGCCAGAGACCTACCAGCAGAACCGCAATGGCCAGCACGCCCAGGACAATAAATTCACGGTGGTTTAAGTCGGTCAGTTTGGCAACATTCTGGTTGGTCACCTCACCGTAAATTACGCGTTTGACCATCCACAACGTGTACGCGGCACCCAGTATCAATGTGCTCGCGGCAAAAAATGCGTACCAGAAATTTGCTTTGAAGCTGGCAATAATAACCATGAACTCGCCGACGAAACCGGATGTGCCGGGCAAGCCGGCATTGGCCATAGCAAACAACACCATGAAAGCTGCAAACTTCGGCATCGTATTTGCCACACCACCGTAGTCACCAATTTCACGGCTGTGCATGCGGTCATAAAGCACGCCGACGCACAGGAACATCGCGCCGGATACAAGGCCATGGGAAATCATCTGCACCATGCCGCCAGTGATGCCGAGTTCGGCACCGCTGCCACCGCCGATCGACCACAAGATGAAAAATCCGAGTGTTACAAAACCCATGTGTGCGATCGATGAATACGCAATGAGTTTTTTCATGTCCTTTTGCATCAACGCGACAAAACCGATGTAGACGACGCCTATCAGCGACAGGGCGATCATCAGCCCGGCGAAATACTCGCTGCCATCCGGCAACATCGGCAATGACAAACGGATAAAGCCGTAACCACCCATTTTCAACATGATTGCGGCCAGGACGACCGAACCGCCGGTTGGCGCTTCAACGTGCGCATCCGGTAACCACGTATGTACCGGCCACATCGGTACCTTGACCGCAAACGCGAGCAGGAACGCGATGAAGATTAACTGTTGTTCCTTCAGCGTGAGCGGCACTTCCATGAAGGAGTAGAAGTTGAAATTACCTGTCTTGTTATAAAGATAGATAAACGCAACCAGCATCAGTACTGAGCCCAGGAACGTATACAGGAAGAACTTGAGGGTTGCGTAGACACGCCGTTCGCCACCCCATATACCGATGATGAGAAACATCGGTACCAGCATCGCTTCCCACATCACGTAAAACAGCAGGCCATCGAGCGCCGAGAAGACGCCAATCATCAGGCCTTCGAGAATCAGGAACGCAGCGAAATATTGCGCCGGACGAACCTTGATCGTTTCCCAGCCAGCAATAATTACCAGTGGCGTGATAAAAGTAGTCAGCAAAATCAGCGGTGCCGAAATTCCGTCGACGCCCAGGTAATACTCAACGTTGAGCGCACCAATCCAGCTTGTTTTCTCGACAAACTGCATCGCCGCAGTTGTCGTGTCGAAATTGCCATACAGAAGAAGACTCAAGACGAACGCCGCGAGCGAAATAGCAAGTGCAAGCCAACGCATGCTACCGGCCTTCGTGCTTTTCGAATCGCCGGCGTCACCAAACAGCAATACCGCAATGCCACCAAAGATTGGCAACCAGATCAGCAGGCTAAGGATGTTTTGCATCATGCCCATAACATCCAGCCGAGGAACAGCGTCATGCCGATAAACATGGCAAACGCATAGTGATAGAGGTAACCCGTTTGTAATTGACGCAATACACCTGCGAGTCGAGCAACAGTATTTGCCGTGCCATTCACCAGCATCCCGTCAATCAACTGCTCGTCACCTTTTTTCCACAGGAACTGGCCGATGCGGCGACCGCCAGCAGCGAATCCCCTGATGTACAAATCATCGAAGTAGTATTTGCGATCCAGCAGGTTGTAAATTCCGGACATTTTCGCCGCCAGTTTTTCCGGCAGATCCGGGCGCTTCAGGTACAGGAACCACGCCGTTAGCGATCCGCCCGCCATCAGGTACACCGCTGGTCCCTGCATGGCGTGCTGCACGAATGCAGCGCTGCCGTGGAAAGACTCGCCCAGGTGCGCCAGTACGTCGTGGTTTTCCAACACAAATATCGCGTCACCGAAAAAGCCACCAAACAGAACCGGCTCGATCGTGAACCAGCCGATAATTGCAGAAGGAATTGCCAGCAGGATAAGCGGTCCTGTTATCACCGATGGCGTCTCATGCAAGTGCGACCTGGTCTCCTTGTCCATGCGTTCCTTGCCATGGAAAACGAGGAAGAACATGCGGAATGAATACAACGCCGTGACGAACACACCCAGCAAGACGCTCAGGTAGGCAATCCAGTAAACGGGGCCCTGGCCAAGCCAGTGTGAATCCTTGACTGCCTCGATCAGCACATCTTTGGAGAAGAAGCCCGAAAAGCCCGGGAAACCGATCAATGCGAGCGTGCCGATCAATGCCGTCCAGTAGGTAATTGGCATGTACTTGCGCAACCCGCCCATCTTGCGAATGTCCTGTTCGTGGTGCATGGCGATAATGACCGAGCCAGCAGCGAGGAACAGCAGCGCTTTGAAGAACGCGTGTGTCATCAGGTGGAAAATCGCCGCACTGTAGGCAGATGCACCCAGTGCAACCGTCATATACCCGAGTTGCGACAGCGTGGAATAAGCAACAACTCGCTTGATGTCGTTTTGTACAATTCCAACCAGGCCCATAAAAAACGCTGTCAGTGCGCCAATGGTCATTACGACAGCCAATGCCGTTTCCGAAAGCTCGAAAAGCGGCGACATACGCGCCACCATGAAAATGCCGGCGGTGACCATCGTTGCAGCGTGGATCAATGCAGAGATTGGTGTCGGGCCTTCCATGGAATCCGGCAGCCAGACATGCAATGGCGCTTGTGCAGACTTACCCATCGCACCAATGAACAGCAAGATGCAGATTACCGTCATCGCGTTCCACGGTTTGCCCGCAAACACTTCTATATTCTGCGCCGCGATTTGATCGGCGCTCGCAAATACTGTCGCGTAATCGAGTGAATCGGCGAACATAACAACGCCAGCGATGCCCAGAATGAAGCCGAAGTCGCCGACCCGATTAACCAGGAACGCTTTCAGGTTGGCAAGAATCGCCGTCTCTTTCTTGTACCAGAAACCAATAAGCAGGTAGGAAACCAGGCCAACCGCTTCCCAGCCAAAAAACAGCTGCAGGAAATTGTTCGACATGACCAGCATCAGCATTGCAAACGTGAACAGCGATATGAAACTGAAAAAGCGCTGATAACCAGGGTCATCACGCATGTAACCGATGGTGTAGATGTGCACCATCCATGATACGAAAGTCACCACGACCATCATGAGTGCAGTTAGTCGGTCGATCAGGAAGCCCACTTCCATACGCAAGCCGTCACTGACAGCCCAGGTATACAAGTTGTAATTTTCTGTCTGCCCGCCATCCCAATAGAGATTTTTCAGCACCAGGACGGACAGCACGAAAGAAAGCCCAACCGCAATGACCGTTACCCAATGCGCACCCGCACGACCAATCTGCCGGCCAAACAGGCCGGCCACTATGGCCGCGGCCAGTGGTGCCAACACAATTGTCAGATGAATATCGTGCACGCTATCGCCTAACCTTTCATGGAGTCCAGCTCCTGGACATTGATGGAGCGTCGATTACGGAATAACACAACGAGTATTGCCAGACCAATGGCCGCTTCTGCCGCGGCGACCGTCAGAATGAAAAAGACAAATACCTGCCCTGTTTCGTCCCCCAGGTGCCGCGAAAACGCGACGAAATTGAAATTAACAGCAAGCAACATCAACTCGATGCACATCAGCAGCAAAATGAGGTTACGTCGGTTGACGAAGATGCCAGCAATGCTCAGTGCAAACAGCACGGCCGATAAAGTCAGGTAGTGTTGTAAGCCAATCACTCTTGCGACTCCGTATCCGGTTTTTCAGATTCCATCTTGACAATACGTACGCGGTCTTTCGCCTTTACAGCAACCTGAGCCGAGATGTTTTGCAGTTTTAATCCTGGTCGTTTGCGCATCGTCAACGTAATCGCGGCAATGATTGCCAGCAATAAAATGACGGCCGCAATCTCGAAGGCGTATACATGTTCGGTATACAACACTGACCCAAGGGCTTTGGTGTTGCTGTAGCCCTCGGGCGTTGCCGCGAATGTCCCGACAGTCGTGTCCGTATTGCCGCGCACCCAGATGACCTGGATCAATTCAGTCACCATCAAGCCCGCAACCAGGAGACCAAGCGGCAAATAGCGGGCGTAACCACCCTCCTCCTTCTCGACATTGATATCCAGCATCATGACGACAAACAGGAACAGCACCATTACGGCACCGACATAAACCAGCACCAGTACCAGCGCCAGGAATTCAACTTCGATAAGCAGCCACAGCACCGCGCTCTGAAAAAATGCCAGCACCAGCAACATCACGGCATGCACCGGATTGCGTGAAAAAATCACGCCGAGTGCAGCGGCAATCAATACCGTGGCAAAAAAGTAAAAGAGAATTGCGTGAAACAAAGTCTGTCTATCCTCTACTTGTACTTCGCATCAGCTGCTTTATCAGCTGAAATCATTGCATCAAACTTGTCGCCAACAGCCAGGAGCTTGTCTTTGGTCATGATGTTCTCGCCCGCGGCTTCCATGTGGTATTCATGTATACGCGTTTCAACAATTGCATCTACCGGGCAGGCTTCTTCACAAAAACCGCAATAGATGCATTTGAACAAATCAATATCATAGCGACTCGTACGCCGCGTTCCGTCTTCACCGACATCGGATTCGATCGTAATCGCCAACGCAGGACAAACGGCTTCGCACAGCTTGCAGGCAATGCAGCGTTCTTCACCGTTGGGGTAACGACGCAACGCATGCAGGCCGCGAAAACGAGCCGATTGCGGTCCCTTTTCTTCCGGGTAATTAATGGTCACTGCCGGACGAAAGAAATTTCGAAGTGTGACCCACAGACCCTTCCACAACTCCCAGAGTGTGAATGTTTTGATCAAGCTGACGAGTTTATTCATCGCTAACCCACCATTCCTGATGCCGCAACCGACCAAGGGCCAACCTGCATCCACGACATGACTGCTTCTACAATGATCCAGACAATTGTCACGGGTATGAAGACCTTCCAGCCAAGTCGCATGATCTGGTCATAGCGATAGCGCGGAAAGGTTGCACGTATCCAGAAGAACACGAAAATAAAGGAGCAGATCTTCATCGCCAGCCAGATGAAGCTTGGTTCCCTGAGAAAGTTGCCTTCTCCAAGAAATGTCCAACCCGCAAAAAACGAGGCGTATCCACCGAGGAAAAATATCGCCGTCATTGCAGAGATGAGAATGATGTTGGCGTACTCAGCGAGGAAAAACAGTGCAAACGCCACGCCGGAGTATTCGACGTGAAAACCGGCAACGATTTCAGACTCGCCTTCGGTGACATCAAATGGCGCGCGGTTTGTTTCCGCAACACCGGATACAAAATAAACAACGAACAGTGGCAATAACGGCAAGAAAAACCAGTTACTGACGCCACCTGCCTGTGCCGATGCAATATCGCCCAGGTTGAGACTGCCACCCGCCATCAACACACCAACGAGCGCAAAACCCATGGCGATCTCATAAGCAACGATCTGCGCAGCCGAGCGCATTGCGCCGAGGAAAGCATATTTTGAGTTGGTCGCCCACCCGGCGAGTATGACCCCGTAAACACCCACGGAAGTCAGCGCGAGAACATACAAAAGCCCCGCGTCAATGTCGGCGATAACGAACGTGTCATTCAATGGTATGACGGCCCAGGTGGCCAGCGCGGGAATAAGTGACAACATTGGCGCGATAACAAAGAGATATCGATTCGACTTCTGCGGAATGACAACTTCCTTGATCAGAAGCTTGATGACGTCTGCAAACGGTTGCCCCAGGCCAAGCGGCCCGACACGATTCGGTCCGATGCGGCCCTGCATGTAGCCGATCACTTTACGCTCGAAATAAGTCGTAAACGCCACGGTCAAAATTACGGAGATCGTGACGACCAGTATCCAGAACGTCGTTTCGACCAGGTATTGCATCAATGGCGGCAAAAGCCCCCACATAAAGGCCCACCACTCGAGAACGAAGTTAGGAATCAGCGCTTTCATGATTGCTCACGAGGACGTCGTTTTGCTTCGGGCGTAAGCTGTAACGCTGTCGCTCTTCGAACGACGGAGTCAATTTGGTAGATTGGAGTATCGATATCGTGATCGGCAGCATCGGCACTGCCGAAATCGTCAATCGCCTTTTGTCCTTTGTAGGTGTTATCCGGCTCGATATCACCTAATTTTGCGAGGAGTTCATCCCTGACATCTTCACTGGTCTGGTAGTCAAAATCTTCCGCATCGAGAAGATTGCCAAGAACGCGTAACACTTTCCAACCCGGTCGCGAATCACCAACAGGCTTAGCTACGCCACCAAAACTCTGCCAGCGCGCCTCGCAGTTAACGAACGTTCCCGAAGTTTCCGCAAATGTGCCAATGGGTAACAAAAGATCTGCCGCCGACTCAAGTGACTCTGTTCGGTAAGGTGAAAGTGACACAACGAATTTATTTGCCGCCAGTTTCTCCGTGACACTGGCAATACTCTCGATATCTTTGTCTGGTTCTACGCCAAACAACAATACGACATCCAACGGTGCATCGAGCATGACACCAGCATGTAGTCCCGGCTTATTCCGTGCCACGCCGCCTGGGCCACGTTGCGGCAGCACTCCGGCCAGGTGTGCACCGGCCGAATTCGCGCCATCAGACAATGTGCCTACACGTGCCCCGGTGAAATTTGCGATCGCCGCCGCGAGCGCACGAACCGCCGACGCAGCCCTGTGACGCCCGGCGATCAGACCAGTAAATAGTAACGGCTTCTCCGCCGCAGACAGCGTTGCCGCAATTTGTTTTTGTGCTCTTGTCGCTTCGACGCCTTCGCAGAATTTTGCAATTGACGCCGGCAGGTCGCGCTTGCCTGCAGCTGCCACCGCAATGCCGGCAAGTTTCTCCGCCAAACTGGCACCGAGGAGATACTCGCCAATAGCAAAGTTATAATCGTACTTCTGGCCGTTGACAAAATTTACTTTCGATCCTGACAACGCTGCTTTGCGCACCCGATGCGCGATAATTGGCGCCTCTTTGCGTAAATTCGAACCAACAATCAGAATCGCATCACTGCTTTCGATGTCCTGAATATCGCAGCCAAGCCACGGAAACAGCGGGTCACTGTCCTGATCCGAAAAATCCTTTTGCCGTATTCGGTGATCTATATTGGCCGAACCCACGTGCTCCGCCAGACGCGACAGCAGGTAAAATTCTTCAACGGTTGAACTCGCTGCCGCGAGCATCCCAATTTGATTGCCAGCGGCCTCTTTTATTTTCTTCGTCAGTATCTGCAAGGCTTCTTGCCAGGCAATTTCCTGCCAAACCCCGTTCTCTTTGACTTTCGGGGTAAGCAGACGATCGCTGCTATAAATACCCTGGTAACTGAAACGATCACGATCAGATAACCAGGTTTCATTAATTGCTTCATTTTCGCGTGGAACAACGCGTTTTATGGTGCCGCGTAATACGTGCGCAGACATATTGGAACCGACGCAGTCGTGCGGTGAAATAGTGGCAAGCTGCATCATTTCCCAGGCACGCGCGCTGTAACGATACGGTTTGTTATTCAACGCACCGACCGGGCATATATCAATGATGTTTGCCGACAACTCGTGGTCGACACTCTTTTCAATGTACGTGCTGATTTGTAAATTCTCACCGCGACCGATCGTGCCCAGTTCCTGCAGGCCTTCAATTTCCTCGCCAAAACGTACGCAACGGGTGCAATGAATACAGCGGGTCATATCAGTGGAGACCAATGGACCGAGGTTTTTATCTTTCACGACACGTTTGCGTTCGTTGTAACGGGATACGTCGCTGCCATAACCCAGCGCAAGATCCTGCAACTCGCATTCGCCACCCTGGTCGCAGATCGGGCAATCCAGTGGATGGTTAATCAGCAGAAATTCCATCGTGGCTTTTTGTGCAGCAATCGCCGCAGGCGAGCGCGTGAATATCTTCATGCCCTCGCCTACCGGTGTCGCGCAAGCGGGCATGGGCTTGGGCGCTTTCTCAATTTCGACCAGGCACATGCGGCAATTTGCTGCCACTGAAAGTTTTTCGTGATAACAAAAGCGTGGAATGTAGGCACCAACGGCATCAGTCACCTCGATGACCATTTGCCCTCTCTTCGCTTCGACCGGCTTGCCGTCGACTTCGATATTCACGGTATCGTCGCTCATGCGGCGGCCTCGGATACATCGTCAACAATGCTGCGACCATGATGTTTAACCATGTACTCGAATTCATGCCGGAAGTGCTTGAGGAAACTCTGTACTGGCCATGCTGCGGCATCACCCAGCGCACATATCGTATGGCCTTCAATCTTGTTTGCGACGTCAACGAGCTTGTCGAGATCGTCCATCTCGCCATGGCCTTCCACAATTCGGGTCAGCATGCGGTACAGCCAGCCTGTGCCCTCGCGGCACGGCGTGCACTGGCCACAGGACTCCGCCATGTAGAACCTGGAGATTCGTCGCAGGACGCTGACCATGCAGGTCGTCTCATCCATCACCATGACCGCACCTGTGCCGAACGATGACCCAGCCGCCTGCAAAGCGCTGTAATCCATCGTGCAGTCCATGATGGCTTCTGCCGGCATGACAGGCACAGACGAGCCGCCAGGTATTACGGCTTTCAGTTTTCTGCCGCCCAGAACGCCGCCGCAAAGTTCCAGTAGGTCTTTGAACGGGACGCCCATTGGTAATTCATAGTTGCCCGGTTTTTCTATATGGCCAGAAACGGAAAACTGAGCAGTGCCTCCAGATCCCTCAGGACCAAGCTCGGCAAACCAGGTTGCGCCATTGCGCATGATCGCCGGTACGCTGGCCAGGCTTTGTGTGTTGTTAATGGTTGTTGGCTTGCCATACAAACCGAAATTCGCAGGAAATGGGGGCTTGAAGCGGGGTTTGCCCTGCTTGCCCTCCAGCGATTCCAATAACGCGGTTTCCTCACCACAGATATAGGCGCCTGCACCAACGAATGTATAAAGGTCAAAGTCGATATCCGAACCTTGTATTTTCTTGCCCAGCAATCCAGCCTCATAAGCTTCTTTTAGAGCAGCTTCGAAACGCGGCACTGGCTCGTCGATAAACTCTCCACGAATATAGTTGTAGGCTATTGTCGCGCCCATCGCGTATGCCGCGATTGCCATGCCTTCAATCAGACAGTGTGGGTTGTTACGCAATACTTCACGATCGTGACAGGTTCCAGGCTCACTCTCATCCGAATTACAAACCAGGTATCTCTGCACCGGCGCGTTGCGCGGCATGAAACTCCACTTAAGCCCGGTCGGAAAACCGGCACCACCTCTGCCGCGTAGTCCCGAGGCTTTTACCTCGTCTATGACCTCGTCCTGGGTCAACTTGCCGGCGAGGATTTTTCGCCAGGTCTTATAACCATCGAGTTTTTCGTAGGTCTCAAGCGTCCACGGTTCATCTTCACCGAAGGTGTTAAAGCAAACGAGATTCTGTTGCAGCTCACTCATTCGAGGCCGTCCAGTAGTTCGTCTACTTTTTCTTTGCTCAGGTTTTCATGGTATTTGTGATCAACCATCATCATTGGCGCGCCACAACACGCTGCAAGGCACTCCTCTTCTCTCTTCAGATAGATGCGACCATCCTCAGTACTCTCGCCTGTCTTGATGCCGAGTTTTTTCTCTACGTGATCGACGATGTCGTCGGCGCCGCGCAACATGCACGCGACATTGGTACAGATTGCGACATTGTGCCGACCGACCGGTTTGGTCTGGAACATCGAATAGAATGTTGCTACTTCATATACATGGATGGTCGGCAAACTCAAATAATCCGCGACGTCATTCATTAATTCTGCGGTCAGATAACCATCGTTTTCATGCTGCACAGCGTGCAATGCACCGATTACAGCAGAGCGTTGCCGGTCTTCCGGAAAACGGGCCTTCCAGCGTTCGATTTCCTCGCAAACATGGGTCGACAGGTTTGTATCGTTACTCATCGATCTATCTCACCGAATACAATGTCCTGTGTGCCGATGACAGCAACGACGTCCGCCAGCATATGTCCCACGACCATTTCCGACATCGATGCGATATGCGCGAATCCGGCAGCACGAATTTTGACGCGATACGGTTTGTTTGCCCCGTCGGAAACCAGGTACACGCCGAACTCGCCCTTCGGGTGCTCAACCGCAGCGTAAGCTTCGCCTTCCGGAACACAGTATCCCTCTGTGAACAATTTAAAATGGTGGATTAGCGATTCCATATCGTCTTTCATATCAACACGTTTTGGCGCGGCAATTTTGTAATCTTCCAGCATTACGGAGCCCGGGTTCGCCCGCAGCCAGTCAACACATTGTTTGACTATTCGATTGGACTGCCGCATTTCTTCTATGCGCACAAGGTAGCGGTCATAACAATCGCCGTTGACGCCCACAGGGATATCGAAATCCATCTTGTCATAGACTTCGTAGGGCTGTTTCTTGCGCAGGTCCCATTCAACGCCTGATCCGCGCAGCATCGGCCCGGTAAAGCCGAGATTCAATGCGCGCTCCGGTGAAACAACTGCGATATTGACCGTGCGCTGTTTCCAGATCCGGTTGTCGGTCAAAAGGGTCTCGTACTGATCGACACAACCCGGGAACTTGTCACAAAACGCGTCAATGAAATCGAGTAACGAACCCTCGCGAACCGCGTTCAGGCGATCGACATTTTTCTGGCTGCGCCATTTAGAGGACTGGTACCTGGGCATCGAGTCCGGCAGATCACGATAAACACCACCGGGGCGGTAATACGTCGCATGCATGCGCGTTCCCGACACTGCCTCATAAACATCCATCAGGTCTTCACGTTCACGGAAACAGTACAGGAACATCGTCATCGCACCGATATCCAGTCCGTGAGTACCGAGCCACAACAGATGATTCAAAATGCGCGTTATCTCATCGAACATGACGCGAATGTATTGCGCACGAACCGGCGGCGTGACACCGAGCAATTTTTCAATAGCGAGAACGTAACCATGCTCGTTGCACATCATCGACACATAATCGAGTCGATCCATGTAACCAATGCTTTGATTAAACGGTTTGGATTCTGCGAGTTTTTCTGTACCGCGATGCAACAGGCCGACGTGTGGATCCGCTCGCTGTATGACCTCACCATCCATTTCCAGAACAAGGCGCAATACGCCGTGCGCTGCCGGATGCTGCGGTCCGAAATTCATCGTGAAATTTTGTATCTCAGCCATCGGTAGCGTCGCCCTTCAAATCGGCTGAATAGCGATTGTCGTCGCGAATAACACGCGGTACCAATGTGCGCGGCTCGATACTGACTGGCTGATAGGCGACTCTTCCCTTCTCCGCGTCGTATTTCACCTCGACGTTACCGATGAGCGGAAAATCCTTGCGAAACGGGTGGCCAATGAATCCATAGTCGGTCAACACGCGGCGCAAGTCCGGATGCCCTTCAAAGAGAATGCCGAACATGTCAAATGCCTCACGCTCGAACCAGTTCGCCGAATTCCAGATCTCGACAACTGATGGCACGATCGGTGGATTGCTTTCGCCAGTGAAAATACGCAATCGCAGTCTTATATTGTTTTTTACGGATAACAGGTGATAGACGACCGCAAACCGACGCGGCGCGAAAGTATCGCTCTCGTCAAGAATGACCGGCTCACGTTTTACGCCGCGACTGAAACCGCTGTCGGTCGCGCTTTGTGTTTCCCATTCGTCCTGGCCATAGGTGAGATAGTCCACGCCACAGACGTCGATCAGCTGATCAATGCCAAAATCGGCTTCGTCACGCAGCGCACCAGCAACCTTGAGCAGGTCATCCTTGCCTACCTCGTAGGTCAACTCGCCACAGCCAGATGCAATACGGGTGACCTGCTCGCCGAAGCGCGCCTCTATCCGAGTAGCCAATGTCTCGAGTTTGCTAGTCATTACTCAGTGATTACCTGGCGATGGTACTGGTACGTCGAATTTTCTTTTGTAGCTGAATGAGCCCGTATACCAGCGCTTCCGCCGTCGGTGGACAGCCAGGAACATAAACGTCAACCGGGACTACACGATCACATCCGCGTACGACTGCATAAGAATAGTGATAGTAGCCGCCACCATTCGCACAGGACCCCATTGACACCACCCAGCGGGGTTCCGGCATCTGGTCATAGACTTTGCGCAGCGCCGGGGCCATTTTATTGACCAGCGTGCCGGCAACAATCATGACGTCCGATTGCCGTGGACTTGGGCGGAAAATAATACCGAAGCGATCAAGGTCGTAGCGCGCGGCCCCCGCGTGCATCATTTCAATGGCGCAGCATGCGAGACCAAAGGTCATTGGCCACATGGAACCCGTTCTGGCCCAGTTCATAACAGCATCAACGCTGGTTACGACAAAACCTTTCGTTTGCAGGCTTTGTCCGCTGTCATCAACAGCAGCAGCATCGGTCGCTGGCGTAGATTCAGCTGCGCTACTCAGTCCCATTCCAGGGCCCCCTTTTTCCACTCATAGATGAAGCCCACGACCAGTAAACCCAGAAAAATGCCCATTGAGATCAAGCCAAACGTACCAACCACGTCCAGCGATACGGCCCATGGAAAGAGAAAAGCGATTTCGAGGTCAAAAATAATAAAGAGAATGGCTACCAGGTAATAACGAACATCAAATTTTGTTCGCGAATCTTCAAATGGTTCAAATCCGCACTCGTAGGGTGAGAGTTTTTCCGCGTCTTTTTGGCCGTTGCCGATCAGGAAGCCCAGGCCGAGCAAGACCATACTAATGCCACTTGCGACACCAAGAAATATGAGGATAGGAACGTAGTTCTGCAGCATGTCTTTATTTTCGAGTGAATTATTATTTGAGACCCGATTCAGCGCGACATTGTATCAGCCTGTATCCCAAAGTTAACAGCCCCCAAGGCAATCGGATTGACACTTTTTGTTGCGGATATTACGGATTGCTTCAATCCGGAGTGTGGCTGGGATGCTTTGTTTCGGGCGTGTCTGGAAAAACGATCGGCCGCCAAGCAATCTACACCCGTCAATCCGGTAGTACCGTACCCCCGAAAACGAAAAAAGTGCCCCAATCCGCCCGCTTTGCATGTGCTGTTGCTTAGGTGGGTGCGGATTGATCTTTAGTGTCGTACCTACATAAACCATTCAATACGCCAAATCTTCGGGGAAGCCACGCTGCCAATTTGGCCACCCTGCCGTGCTTCCGGCCATCGGTACCGAACAAAAAAGGGGCTGTCCCGCAGGACAGCCCCTTTTTTATGTTTGGTGCCGATGGCCGGACTCGAACCGTGCTGGGAATAATAACCAGCAACCAGCTAGCCACTCCCGTCAAAACCGGTAGTACCGTACCCCCGAAAACGAAAAAAGCGCCAGAGCGTCGGGGAAGCCGCGCCGCCAATTCGGCTACCCTGCCGGGCTTCCGGCCATTGGCATCAAAAACAAAAAAAGGGGCTGTCCCGCAGGACAGCCCCTTTATTTGTTTTTGGTGCCGATGGCCGGACTCGAACCGGCACAGCTCTCGCCACTGCCCCCTCAAGACAGCGTGTCTACCAATTCCACCACATCGGCTAAATCTTGATCTACTCTTGCGGAACGGAGTCGGCGCCTGGCTCCGCTGCCGCGCCCGCCTCGTCACCATCAAGCGCCGGCATGCCCTGATCGTCTACTGCTGGCTCAGCACTCTCTTCCAGGGCCGGAAACTCTGCAGTGGAGTCTTCGATCGGTGCAGTTTCTGGGGCGACCTGCCCGGTCTCGGATGCTGGTGCACTCTCCAGCAAACTATCGATCTCAGCGGACCGTTGTGAACTGATAAATGCCAGGGTCAGGCTGGTCGCAAAAAAGCCAGCTGCAAGAATGGCGGTGGTGCGGGAAAAAAAGTTGGTTGATCCTCGTGCTCCAAATACGGTTCCGGACGCCCCGGCACCGAATGCCGCACCGGCATCTGCTCCCTTACCCCTTTGCAGGAGAACGAGCGCAATAATCCCCAGAGCGATTAGCGTATGTATCACCAGAATTGTCGTTTGAATGTTAGTCATTGTTACCTCAACCAAGCGCTGCGGCAGCATCCGCAATCGCCAAAAAATCAGTGGATTTGAGTGACGCCCCGCCAATCAATCCGCCATCAATATCCGGCTTGGAAAACAAACCGGACGCATTGTCCCCTTTTACGCTGCCGCCATACAGTATTTTCGTCTGTTCGGCGGCGCTGCTGCTACGCGAGCTTAATACGCCGCGAATGTGTCGATGGATATCCTGTGCCTGCTCCGGACTGGCCGTCTTACCCGTGCCAATTGCCCAGACCGGCTCGTAGGCAACCACTGCCTTAGCAAATCCGTCAATACCTGCGACATCGAGAACCGCGTTAAGTTGCTCGTCAATGACCGCCTCTGTCTGCCCTGCTTCACGTTGTTGCAGTGTTTCACCGACACAAAGTATCGGCTTGAGTCCAGCGTCCAGCGCAGCCACGAATTTCGCGGCAACGATATCGCTGGTCTCACCCATCATCGCCCGCCGTTCCGAATGCCCTGTCAGCACGTACTCACAGCCAGCATCAAGCAGCATCGAAGCAGCGATTTCGCCGGTATACGCGCCTGATGCGTGTTGCGATACGTTTTGCGCGCCCAGTAACAGCCTGGACCCGCGCACCTTATCGGCCATTGCGCCCAAATAGGGAAATGGCGGACAAATGAGGACATCAACGGCCTCAGCCGATGGCAAGCCAGCAATGATGCCATCCACCAGCTCGGCGTTGGCGGCATTGCTGCCATTCATTTTCCAGTTCCCGGCAATCAGGTAGCCACGCATCGTTCACGAATCCATCAGCTTGAAAAGGCGCAAAAGGATACCGGGGCAACCCGCTAGAAGCAACGACAATATATGGGCAAAATATGCTGTGGGAGCGGCTTTAGCCGCGAATGCTCGGCCTCTGTTCGCGGCTAAAGCCGCTCCCACGAATCATCGTCACGTGACCGTGTCATTAGCAGGCCATAATAAGGTGTTACTACGTTGTAGTCTCTGCGACCACTGAGGCCAGCCGTTTGGCGAGATCGAGTACCTGATGCTCGTTTTCGCCCTCGACCATCACCCTGATTACCGGTTCCGTGCCTGATGCACGCAGCACCACCCGGCCCGATTGTGCGAGCTCTTTTTCCGCTTCTGCCACCGCTTTCTGGATGACCACGGAGTTGGCTGGATCAAACCGTTTGTCGGTTTTTACATTCAGCATTTGCTGCGGATAGCGCGACATTCCCGCTGCGAGTTCGGAGAGCGGCTTGCCACTGCGCTTCATAATCGCCAGAATTTGCAATGCGATGATGAGACCGTCGCCGGTTGTTGTCTTGTCGAGACAGATCAGGTGCCCCGAAGTCTCGCCACCAACAATGCCACCAGTTTCGCGCAATGCCTCGAGCACGTAGCGATCGCCGACGCTGGCTCTGCGAAAATCGATGTCCTGGCGTGCAAGCGCATGCTCCAGTCCCAGGTTGCTCATCACCGTGCCAACCACCGGGCCTTTTAATGTGCCGTCCTTTTTGCGTGCTATCGAGAGTATGTACAGTAGTTGATCGCCATCAAGAAGATCGCCTTGTTCATCCACCATGACAACCCGGTCACCGTCACCATCGAGTGCAATACCTACTGCCGCCTCTACGGCCGGAACGGTTTTCTGCAGCAAGTCAGGTTCGGTAGAACCGCAGCCGGCGTTGATATTGCGCCCATTCGGTGAGCAGCCAATGGTAATCACATCCGCACCCAACTCATTTAGCGTGCGCGGCCCCACCTTGTAGCCCGCACCATTGGCGCCGTCGAATACGACTTTGACGCCATCAAGGTCGAGATCATCAGGAAACGTCGATGCGCAGAACTCCTGATATTGAATCAGTGCCGAATCGATGCGCTTCGCCTGCCCCAGCCGCGTTGAATCAAGCGTAATCGCCGGCTTTTTCAGTACCTTTTCGATTTGTTTCTCAACATCGTCGGATAATTTCGCGCCGTCCGCGTCAAAAAACTTGATGCCGTTATCCTGGTAAGGATTGTGCGAGGCACTGATGACCACTCCCAGGTTGGCCTCGAAAAGCTGGGTAAGGTGTGCGATCCCGGGTGTAGGTAACGGGCCAAGCAGCAGGACATCTGTACCAGCAGCCACGAAACCGGCTTCCAGAGCCGATTCGAACATATAGCCAGAGAGGCGGGTGTCTTTGCCGATCAGCACTTTGCCACCGTCCGGCACCAGCACCTGGGCAGCAGCACTCGCCAGCCGGAGTGCGAATTCTGCGCTCATGGGGTCGCGGCCGACCGTGCCTCTGACGCCGTCTGTTCCGAAGTATTTTTTACTCATTGTCTATTCCCGATTCCGTCCGGATCTATTCCCGCTCTTGTTCCGGACACTCTCACCGCATCCACGATTTTAAGTGCATCCACTGTCGCGGCCACATCGTGCGTGCGTATTATATTCGCACCGCCAGTAACAGCCATGACTGCGGCGGCAATTCCTGCATACACTCTCTTACCCGCAGCTTTGCCGGTCAGGTCGCCGAGCATACGCTTGCGTGACAAACCTACCAACAATGGCCGTTGCAATTCCTCCAGCTGATGCAGGTTAGCCAGTATTTGCAAATTGTGCTCATCATTTTTGCCGAAGCCAAAGCCGGGATCCACGATGATCCTGTCGCGGTCGATTCCGGCAGCAACACTTGCGCTGATCCGCTGTGCAAGAAAATCGATGATTTCCCGCGGCAGCTCCTGATATTCAGGAGCAATCTGCATCGAACCAGGCTCGCCCTGCATGTGCATCAGGCAAACGGCAACACCGAGCTCAGCCACGGCCTCCAGTGCCCCTTCCCGGCGCAATGCAAACACATCATTAACCAGTACCGCACCCGCGGCGACCGCAGCACGCATGACATCGGGCTTGCTGGTATCCACAGAAATCGCCACATCAAGCTGTGAATTGATCTGTTCTATAACCGGAATAACCCGTTCGAGCTCCTCCTGCAGCGAAACGGCAGCCGCGCCAGGCCGGGTTGACTCACCACCTACGTCGATGATGTCCGCCCCTTCTTCCGACATTGCCGCGGCTCGCGCTATTGCTTTGTCCGCTGACAGGAAATCACCGCCATCGGAAAACGAATCCGGCGTGATATTCAGGATACCCATGACCCTGGATCGGTTCATGGACAAGACCTGCGTGCCTAAAAGCAGCTCCATCAGGTTAATTCCGAAAATTGATCGTAGTAATAATAAAACGGCAGCCCGAGGGCTGCCGTAGTTTTCAAATTAATCGTCAAGCATTAATGTTCGCTGGCAGGACCGCCTATTGGACTTGCGCCATCCGACTCGCCGCTCTTCTTGGTCTGGGTCGGCTCGGAATCGTCAGAATCATCCCAGTCTTCGGGTGGCGTCGGCTCGCGCCCTTCCATGATGTCCTTGATTTGAACGTCGCCCAGCGTCTCATATTTCATCAGCGCCTTCGCCATCGCGTGTAATTGATCCTCGTGCTCAATGAGAATATTTTTGGCGCGTTCGTAATTCTTGTCAATGATATGGCGCACCTCTTCGTCAATCACATTCGCAGTGACGTCTGACACGTGCTTGTGTTGCGTAACAGATCGACCAAGGAAAACTTCGCCGTCATCTTCGCTGTAAGTAAGCGGACCGAGTTTTTCGGAAAGCCCCCACTTGGTCACCATATTGCGTGCAATTTCCGTAGCGCGCTCAATATCATTAGATGCGCCAGTGGTAACCTGCTCGATACCAAGGGTCATCTCTTCTGCAAGGCGGCCACCAAACAGCGTTGAAATATTGCTGTCCAGGGTGGATTTGGACACGCTGTATTTGTCCTCTTCGGGAAGATACATCGTGACACCGAGTGCCCTGCCGCGTGGAATGATCGTTACTTTATAAACCGGATCGTGATCAGGGACGCAATAACCAACGATCGCGTGGCCCGCCTCGTGATAGGCGGTGTTGAGCTTTTCCTTCTCGCTCATCACCATCGAGCGACGCTCTGCGCCCATCATGATCTTGTCTTTCGCTTTCTCAAACTCATCCATACTGACGACGCGTTTGTTGAAACGTGCCGCAAACAGTGCCGCCTCATTAACCAGGTTGGCGAGGTCTGCGCCGGAGAAGCCCGGTGTGCCGCGAGCGATCAGGCCTGGCTTTACGTCATCATCGAGCGGTACTTTGCGCATGTGCACTTTCAGGATTTGTTCGCGACCGCGAATATCTGGCAACGGCACCACAACCTGGCGATCAAATCGTCCAGGTCTTAACAGTGCCGGATCGAGGACGTCCGGCCTGTTGGTTGCTGCGATAACGATAACGCCCTCGTTACCCTCGAAGCCGTCCATCTCGACCAGCATCTGGTTCAATGTCTGCTCACGCTCATCATGGCCACCACCCAGTCCGGCACCACGATGCCGCCCGACTGCGTCAAGCTCATCGATAAAGATTATGCAGGGCGCCTGCTTCTTGGCCTGTTCGAACATGTCCCTGACGCGTGATGCACCAACACCGACGAACATCTCAACGAAGTCAGAACCGGAGATGGTGAAAAACGGTACCTTGGCTTCACCGGCAATCGCCCTTGCGAGCAAGGTCTTACCGGTGCCGGGCGAGCCAACCATCAAAACGCCCTTGGGAATCTTGCCGCCGAGGCGCTGAAACTTGCTCGGATCTTTCAGGAAGTCGACGATCTCGCTGACTTCCTCTTTGGCCTCTTCAATGCCGGCAACATCTGCAAAAGACACGCCGATCTGGTCCTCGCCAAGCAGGCGGGCCTTGCTTTTGCCAAATGACATGGCACCCCTGCCGCCACCGCCACCCTGCATCTGTCGCATGAAATAAATCCATACGCCAATGAGCAGCAATATCGGGAACGAACTAATCAGCAGCTGGCCAATCAGGCTCTGCGATTCGGGTTCCTGCGCTGTAAAGCTGACGTTATTGTCATCGAGAATACCGATAAGCGTGTTGTTATCGGTTTCCGGGCTGATCGTGTAGTACTGCAGCGGTGTGCGGCTGCCGTAGTTAATACGCTCATCTTGGAATTCAGCTCTCTGGACAGTGCCAGAGCGAACCTGTTGCAGGAATTCCGAATAATCGTTCTTTTCCGGCGCCGGGCCGCTAACGCCGCTAAGTCCCTGAACTACAGACAAAAGGACGACGATAATCACGATAAAAACTAGTATATTTTTGGTTAAATCATTCACAACAGTTTCAGCGCTCCAGCACGATTCTTTAGACTGTGTCTAATGGTTAGACAATACTATAGTTGATAGTTTCTCGCCAGCAAATAGACCTCACTACTGCCAGCTCGTGAGGCCTTTGGTTTCATTACTTTTACCCTTTCGAACGACTTTCTGGCATCAGCGATAAAGGCGTCCGTGCCCTCCCCCTGAAACAGCTTACAAACGAAATTGCCTTTTCGTTTCAGGGTTTTCCTGGCCAGGTCGAGCGCAAGTTCCGCCAGATACATGGACCTCGGCTGGTCGACCGCCTTAGTCCCGGTGATATTGGGTGCCATATCGCTCAATACAAGGTCTGCCGGGGAATCGGTCAACTTTTCCATTAGTGACCCTACCACCTCGTCTTCAGTGAAATCTCCCTGAATGAACTCCACCGAGGGCAGAAAGTCCATTGGCAGCAGGTCCAGCGCAATGATCCGCACCCGACCTTTAAGTTTCACCGCCACGTACTGACTCCAGCTACCCGGCGCCGAGCCCAGATCAATGCAGACCATATCCGGATACAGGATGGGCTCTTTATCGACAATTTGCTCAAGTTTGTAGACGGCGCGCGAACGCCAGCCGTCGCGACGCGCCATCTGCACGTACAGGTCTTTTTCCTGGCGTTGCCGCCAGGAGCTGCCACTTCGTCTCGGTTTGCTCATTGTGTACTACTACGATCCTGCTGCTACAATCCGCGCCCATGCATTTAACTGAATCTCAAAAAAAATACCTGCGTGGCCTTGGCCACCAGCTCAAACCGGTCGTTACCGTTGCCGATGCCGGACTCTCGGAATCTTTATTGAAAGAGTTCAACTCGACCATAGACCACCACGAGTTAATTAAAGTTCGCGTTCGTGGCGGTGATCGCGCGACTCGCGATGCGACGATAAATGAGCTTTGCAATACGGCAAAGGCGGAACTGGTCGCCCGTATCGGCAGTGTCGCACTGATCTACCGACGTAACGATAAAAAGCCGAAAATTCCCATGCCTGTCAGCAAATAGTCGTATTGCCTACTTGTAGGTTACACCGTTGACTTCGTAGTGCTTTTCCCCGCCCGGCGCTGCAAAACTAATTTCGTCACCTTCTACTTTGCCAATTAATGCTCGCGCAATTGGCGATGAATACGAAATCAGGCCAGCGCCGATATCGGCTTCATCCTCGCCGACAATCTTGTAAGTGATTTCCTTGTTAACCTGCAGATCCAGCAATTCAACGGTAGAACCAAATACGATTTTTCCCTTGGCATCGATAGTGGTTACATCGATGACCTGCAGGTTGGACAACTTGCCTTCAAGTTCTTTGATCCTGCCCTCAATAAAACCCTGCTGTTCTTTCGCTGCATGATATTCAGCGTTTTCCTTGATATCGCCATGCGCGCGAGCCTCGGCGATCGCCTGAATAACCTGTGGCCGGTCATTGGACTTGAGCTTCTGTAATTCTGCGCGCAGCAATTCTGCACCGCGAACTGTCATTGGATATTTATTCATGCCGCCACCTCGTCATGCAGGTCCTGCAGGCAATTCACATCAATGACATCGAGGTGCTCTAACGCCGTGCAGGTGGCAACGGCCGCGCCAAGTGTTGTGTAATAAGTAACATTCCTGCGCACAGCCTCACCGCGAATCGGCAGTGATTCGCGAATCGCCTGTTTTCCTTCGGTTGTGTTTACAATCAACGAAATTTCACCATTTTTAATCAGGTCCACGATATGTGGACGACCTTCCCTAACTTTGTTTGTGCGACGACAGCTTAGCCCCGCGTCTGTCAGGTACTGAGCAGTGCCATCGGTTGCAACAAGTTCAAAGCCGCGTTGCAGCAGAATGTTTGCCAGTTCCACCGCTCCTTCTTTGTCCCGGTCGCGAACGCTAATTAACGCGAGTCCCTGCGTGGGCAGTATTACACCGGACGCCAGCTGGGCTTTTGCGTAAGCCTCTCCAAACGAACGACCGACACCCATCACCTCGCCGGTTGATTTCATTTCCGGCCCAAGTATCGGATCCGCACCAGCAAACTTGATAAATGGGAATACTGCTTCTTTTACCGAGAAGTACTCGGGGACACGTTGCGTGGTGAATCCCTGCTCTTGCAACGACTGTCCGACCATAACACGAGCAGCAATCTTGGCGAGCGGCAGCCCGGTCGCTTTCGACACGAACGGCACCGTACGAGAGGCTCGCGGATTTACCTCCAGCAAGTAAATAACATTGTTCTGAATTGCGAACTGGGTATTCATGAGGCCGATAACATTCAGCCCTTTCGCAAGGATAATAACCTGTTCCGCCAGCGCATCCTGCATCTCCTTCGTCAGGCTGAATGGTGGCAAAGAACAACCGGAATCACCCGAATGCACGCCTGCCTGCTCGATATGCTCCATGATGCCGCCGATCAGAACCTGCTCGCCGTCGCAAATCGCGTCTACATCAACCTCTATTGCCAAATCCAGGAATCGATCCAGCAGCACCGGGCTTTCATTGGACACGCCAATGGCTGCATCCATGTATGCGGCAAGATCCTCATCGTTGTGCACGATTTCCATCGCCCTTCCACCGAGCACGTAAGACGGTCGCACCACCAGCGGGTAGCCGACGTCTGAGCCCATTCCGATCGCCTCTTCCTTGCTGCGCGCGGTCCGGTTCGGTGGCTGACGCAAGTCAAGATTATCGACCAGCTTCTGGAAGCGTTCGCGATCTTCTGCCAAATCAATCGAATCAGGTGAGGTACCAACAATTGGCGCTCCTGCCGCTGCAAGATCACGTGCAAGTTTCAGCGGCGTTTGCCCGCCATACTGCACGATGACACCTTTCGGCTTTTCTATTTCAATTATCTCCATGACGTCCTCAAACGTCAGTGATTCGAAATACAAGCGATCCGAGGTGTCGTAATCCGTCGATACTGTTTCCGGATTACAGTTGACCATGATGGTCTCAAAACCTTCTTCTCTTAAAGCCAGCGCTGCATGCACGCAGCAGTAGTCAAATTCGATACCCTGGCCGATGCGGTTTGGCCCGCCGCCGAGGATCATGATTTTCGGATTTTCCGTTGGTTCGGCCTCACATTCCTCTTCGTAAGTGGAGTACAGGTACGCAGTAGAGGTCGAAAATTCTGCGGCGCAGGTATCCACGCGCTTAAAGACGGGACGCACTCCTGAAATGATGCGGCGTTTGCGAACAAGTTCCTCAGGTTGTCGAATCAGCGTGGCAATACGCGCATCTGAAAACCCCTTGCGCTTGAGCTTGCGTATCCTCTCTGCATCAAGCGCATCGAGCCCGCCTTTCCTGACACTTTTTTCTTCTTCGACAAGATCGCCGATTTGTATGAGGAACCAGGGATCGATCCCGCTAAGCGTTGCAATCTCTTCCAGCGAGAACCCCTGGCGAAATGCGTCGGCTACATACCAGATCCGGTCTGCACCTGGCAGACGCAGTTCCTGGCGCAGATTATCTTTATCAACTTCGTCAACCGCAACATCAGCTATCTCATCAAGCCCGCTAACACCGGTCTCGAGGCCACGCAGCGCCTTTTGAAAGGACTCCTGAAAAGTCCTGCCAATCGCCATTGTTTCACCGACTGACTTCATCTGTGTTGTCAGCCGATCATTCGATCCGGGAAACTTCTCAAAGGTAAATCGCGGTATTTTTGTCACCACGTAGTCGATTGTCGGCTCAAACGACGCTGGCGTAGCGCCGCCAGTAATATCGTTTCTTAGCTCATCGAGGGTGTAACCAATAGCCAGCTTTGCCGCCACTTTCGCAATCGGGAATCCGGTCGCTTTGGACGCCAGAGCGGATGAACGCGACACGCGGGGGTTCATTTCGATAACAAGCAGGCGACCATCTTCCGGGTTCACCGCGAACTGTACGTTCGAACCACCGGTCTCAACGCCGATCTTGCGCAAGACGTCGATGGACGCATTACGCATACGCTGATATTCCTTATCCGTCAGCGTTTGTGCCGGCGCGACAGTAATAGAATCTCCGGTGTGCACGCCCATCGGATCGAGATTTTCAATGGAGCAAACGATGATGCAATTATCATTCTTGTCCCGAACAACCTCCATCTCGAACTCTTTCCAGCCGATGACAGATTCTTCGATCAGCACTTCGGTGGTTGGCGACATTTCCAACCCATGCGTGATGATGTTCCTGAATTCTTCCTGGTTGTACGCTATGCCACCACCGGTTCCGCCCATGGTGAATGACGGTCGGATAATAGTGGGGTAGCCGATATTTTTTTGTTTTTCAAGCGCCTCTTCCAGCGAATGAGCGATCTCCGCCTGGGGTACCTCCAGGCCAATCTCGGTCATCGCTTCGCGAAACTTTTCGCGGTCCTCAGCCATGTCTATCGCCTCGCGTGATGCGGCGATGAGCTCGACATTGTATTTTTCCAGGACACCTTCGCGGACCAGATCGAGGGCGCAATTAAGACCTGTCTGGCCGCCCATCGTTGGCAGCAATGCATCCGGCTTTTCTTTGGCGATGATCCGCTCTACCGCGCTCCAGTGCACTGGTTCAATATAGATGGCATCCGCAGTCTCCGGGTCGGTCATGATGGTCGCCGGATTCGAATTGACCAGGATGACCCGGTAGCCTTCTTCCTTTAGTGCTTTGCAGGCCTGCGCTCCGGAGTAGTCAAACTCACAGGCCTGGCCGATCACGATCGGGCCCGCACCGATGATCAGGACGCTTTGAATGTCTGTACGTTTTGGCATGGGCTTCTTTCTAGACTGGAATATTCACGATAATTTACTTTAACTAAAATTATTAACCGTTTGTTTATTAACGATTTATATGGCTAATACTGATTGGCTCGCATCCCGTTTGTATTCATCCATCGCGCTGATAAATTGCTCGAACAGAGGCAGCAGGTCGTGCGGCCCGGGGCTCGCCTCCGGATGCCCCTGAAAGCCGAATGCAGCTTTGTCTTTTAGCGCTATGCCCTGCAACGATCCGTCAAACAGGGACGTGTGGGTAACCTCGACATTGTCTGGCAGGGTCTTTTCGTCAACTGCAAAGCCGTGGTTCTGGCTGGTGATCATCACCTGCCCGGTCGTACTGTTCTCGACAGGATGATTCGCCCCGTGATGACCGAATTTCATCTTCATGGTCTTAGCACCCGTTGCCAGTGCCAACAGCTGATGGCCCAGACATATGCCAAATAAGGGCACCCGCGATTCAAGAATGATCCTGATTGCTTCTATGGCGTAATCACAAGGCTCCGGATCACCAGGCCCGTTCGACAGAAAAACGCCATCGGGGGCGAGTGCCAGCACTTCTGCTGCCGGCGTCTTTGCCGGCACAACCGTCATGCGGCAATCGAGGTCGGACAAAATCCGCAGAATATTGCGTTTGACGCCGTAGTCGTAGACTACGACATGATTTGGCGCAATACGGCGACTCATAATGCGGCCGCCGCGATCAAAATCACTGCCGTAACACCACTGGTAGGCATCCTCCGTGGTGACAAATTTGGCGAGATCCATGCCAGCGATGCCGGGGAACTTACTGGCGTGCTGCACAGCAACCTCCGGTTCGACTTCACCGGTCATGATGCACCCTGACTGAGCACCCTTCTCGCGCAACAGCCGGGTAAGTTTTCGTGTATCGATTTCCGCAATTGCCACGGTATTGGCCGCGGTGAGGAAGTCAGAAAGGCTGCGTTCTGAACGCCAGCTACTGGCGATCATCGAGCTGTCGCGAATAACCAGTCCCGAGGCGTGAATTCGTGATGACTCCATGTCCTCACTGTTGGCACCGGTATTGCCAATGTGGGGATAGGTCAGCGTGACTATCTGCCGGCAATACGACGGATCCGTCAGTATTTCCTGGTAGCCGGTCATTGCTGTATTGAAAACCACTTCACCAATGGTCTTGCCGGGAGCACCGACAGAAATACCGCGGAAAATAGTCCCGTCCTGAAGTGCCAGAACAGCGGGCGTACTCAACAGCAATCCTTAATGATCAAGAGTTTCACACCGGCATTAGATGCACAAAAGCGGAAGGACAATGCCTTCCGCTCAGGGATTCGCCGGCCATCCGGCGACCCGCGATAGTGTACTCAAGCCGTGGCTTTTGCGCCAGCTAATTTCGGCCGTTTTTCTACTGGCTGATGCGATCGAAGAAGCGCTTCACCGTGTCCACCCAGCCGCCTGCACGTGGGTTGTGTCGCTCGCCGCCGGCGCTCACGGATTCATCAAACTGTTGTAGCAATGACTCCTGCTCGCTGGTCAGGTTAACGGGTGTTTCGACGGCGACCTTGGCGAACAAGTCACCGGTGCGATGCTCACGAACCGTAGTCACACCTTTGCCGCGCAGCCGAAAGACCTTCGCAGATTGAGTTCCTGCCGGCACTTTAAGCACGACGTTGCCATCCAGCGTCGGTAATTCAACCTCACCGCCAAGCGTCGCTGTAGCAACACTGATTGGAACCTCGCAGGCGAGATCGGCACCATCTCGCTGAAAAATCTTGTGCGCTCTAACGTGTATCTCTACATAGAGATCGCCTGCGGGCCCGCCGTTTCGACCGGCCTCGCCCTCTCCGGACAGACGAATACGATCACCATCGTCCACGCCGGCCGGAACTTTGACCGAGAGTTTCTTGGTCTTGCTGACGCGACCGCGCCCATGACAATCGGTGCAGGGATCCTCGATAACCGTGCCAGCACCCTTGCAGGCCGGACAGGCTTGTTGAATAGAGAAAAAGCCCTGCTGCATGCGTACCTGACCGACACCACCGCAAGTCGTGCATTGGACCGGTTCTGAGCCTTCTTCTGCACCGCTTCCATCGCAGGTTTCACAGGCTACCTGCGTTGGTACATTGATCGTAACCGTATCGCCGCCAACGGCCTTTTCGAGATCAAGCTTCAGCTCGTAGCCAAGATCCGCGCCGCGAAATACCTGGTTTCCACCGCGCCTGCCAGCGCCACCACCAAAGATGTCACCGAAAACATCACCGAAAATATCACCGAAACCCTCGCCACTATGTCCGCCACCGGCCGCTCCACCGCGAACACCTTCGTGGCCGTAGCGGTCATAGGCCGCTCGCTTATTGTCGTCGCTCAGAACCTCGTAGGCTTCCTTGGCCTCCTTGAATTTCGCCTCGGCTTCGTTGTCGTCCTTGTTACGATCCGGGTGGTGCTTCATGGCGAGACGACGATACGACTTCTTGATGTCAGCGGCAGCGGCACCTTTGTCCACACCGAGAATCTCGTAATAGTCACGTTTGGCCATTGTTTACTTCGTCATGTTATTGAGTAACTTAAAATATCAGGGCGCCGTCACCGGCGCCCTGATTCTTACTGCTGCGGGGGTCGTATCAGCCCGATTTCGAATCTTCTTTATCGTCAGCATCACTCTCGCCGTCGACTTCTTCGAACTCGGCATCGACAACGTCGTCGCCGCCCGCACCGCCTTCATCTGTTGCACCTTGCTCCTGCTCTGCATTTTCCGCATACAGTTTCTGTGCAACCGCGCCAGCTGCTTCTGCGAGCGCTGCGGTTTTGGCTTCAATCGTATCCTTGTCGCCGTCGTCAAGCACAGCTTTCAGGTCAGAGACCGCGGACTCAACAGCGAGGCGTTCCTCACCGCTGACCTTTTCGCCTGCTTCACTCAACGTCTTCTCAGCATTGTGAATAAGACCGTCGGCCTGGTTGCGTGCATCAACCCGCTCACGAAACTTCTTGTCCTCTTCAGCGTGGCTCGCTGCATCCGAGACCATTGTCTCGACCTCATCATCGCTGAGCCCACTGGATGCCTTGATGACGATAGTTTGCGTTTTACCGCTCGCCTTGTCCTTCGCTGAAACGTTCAAAATTCCGTTCGCGTCGATATCAAACTGCACTTCAATCTGTGGCATTCCGCGCGGTGCCGAGGGAATATCAGCCAGGTCGAACCGGCCCAGGGACTTGTTGTCCTGCGCACGTTCGCGTTCGCCCTGCACCACATGAATGGTTACTGCTGTCTGGTTGTCGTCTGCGGTCGAAAATGTCTGTGTTTCATTGGCAGGAATGGTCGTGTTCTTGTCGATCAGCCTGGTCATCACACCACCCAGCGTTTCGATGCCCAATGACAGCGGCGTAACGTCGAGTAGCAGTACGTCCGTAACGTCTCCGGACAAAACGCCACCCTGAATAGCCGCACCCATAGCAACTGCTTCGTCCGGGTTCACATCACGGCGTGGCTCTTTGCCAAAGAAATTCTGCACTTCTTCCTGCACTTTTGGCATACGTGTCTGGCCACCAACGAGAATGACATCGTCAATCTCATTGACTTTCAGGCCTGCATCTTTCAGCGCGATCTTGCACGGCTCTATGGTTTTGCTAACCAGTTTCTCAACCAGTGACTCGAGCTTGGCACGCGTCAGCTTTATGTTGAGGTGTTTCGGGCCGGATGCATCGGCTGTGATATAGGGCAGATTGACTTCCGTTTGCTGCTGCGTCGACAACTCGATTTTCGCTTTTTCGGCAGCTTCTTTAAGGCGCTGCATCGCCAGCGGATCCTTCGTGACATCGACGCCACTTTCTTTCTCAAACTCCGAACTCAGGTACCTGACCACAATGTTGTCGAAATCTTCACCGCCGAGGAACGTATCACCGTTGGTCGCGAGCACTTCGAACTGGTGCTCACCATCAACTTCCGCGATCTCGATAATTGAGATATCAAAAGTACCACCACCCAGATCGTACACAGCGATGGTCGCGTCACCGCGCTTCTTGTCCATGCCATAAGCAAGGGCTGCAGCGGTAGGCTCATTGATAATTCGTTTAACGTCGAGGCCCGCAATCTTGCCGGCGTCTTTCGTTGCCTGGCGTTGCGAATCATTGAAGTATGCCGGTACGGTCACTACTGCTTCCGTGACCGCCTCACCGAGATAATCCTCAGCCGTCTTCTTCATTTTCATGAGAACGCGAGCTGATATTTCCGGCGGAGCCATCGTTTTGCCACCGGCTTCAACCCAGGCATCACCATTGTCTGCTTTGACCAGGGTGTACGGCACCATTTCGATGTCGCGCTGGACGACATCGTCCTCGAAACGTCGGCCAATAAGTCGTTTGACCGCAAACAGCGTGTTTTTCGGATTGGTCACGGCCTGTCGTTTTGCAGACTGGCCTACGAGCACCTCGTCGTCTTTGCTAAATGCAACGATCGAGGGCGTGGTTCGATCCCCTTCGCTATTCTCGATCACGCGGGGCTTGTCACCCTCCATGACCGCGACGCAGGAGTTGGTGGTACCTAGGTCGATACCAATAACTTTACCCATGATTTCTGTTCTCCGATTGGAATAATTTCAAAGTTAGGCTCTTAGTGGGGCCAGCCACGGGTGTTTCAAGCACCTGGACGCTGTCAATATTAACGTCCTAGCCCTTTTCGCTGCCCTCGGCAGGCGCCGCAGCAACTACCACCCTGGCCGGTCTGAGCAGCCTGCCGTTCAGGGCATAACCTTTCTGAAACACGGTCAGGACGCTGTCAGGCTCGGCATCGGCTGAGGGCTGCATTGTGATCGCCTCATGGCAGTTCGGATCGAACGGCTCGCCCAATGGGTCAATATCCTCGACTCCGTAGCGTTGCATTATCGTTGCCAGCAGCTTCAGCGTCGTCTCATTGCCTTCTTTCAGATTCTTAACGCTGCTCTCGTCGCCGGCAGACACTGCCATTTCAAGGCTATCCCGTACTTCCAGAAGATCAGCTACGATGCGCTCCAGAGCAAATTTATGCGCTTTTTCCACGTCACGTTCGGCGCGTTTGCGAACATTTTCAAGTTCCGCAGCCAGACGCAGGTACTTGTCCCAGTTTTCGTCCGCTTTCGCCTGCGCCTCAGCTAACGGCGTAGCAGCGTCCGGCAGGACTGCTTCATCCCCGGCTGTACCGGTATCCGCGCCCTCAGCCACTGTATCGTACTGTGCGGCAACTTCTTCGTGATTAGCGTCGCGCTCGGGCGGTCCGTTCATCTGCTATTTGCTCCGGTCTGGCGATGCCGACGCAATCCGCTTGCGGACATCAAAATCAAAGATGCGGGGGTTTTGGGGTTCTGCCAGCAAATATCAAGAGCCGACACGCTTTATTTGCAGAAATTTCCGCTAGAGCCCACTGCTGTCTTATAAACTCATGTTTGGAGACCGAGAAGCACATTCGCTGTCGAAGCTTGCGGCAATATTGTTCGCTGGAGACATAATTTACGCTCAGCTGGTTGAATTGAATGGCCGCGGGAGACAAGAGCGGCGCATTCGCGGCGTGTCTCAGGACAATGCCCCGTGCCCATGTCCGTAGCTAGGAGAAACTCAATAAGGGCCGGGTCAATGAGCAGCGCAAAGCGCCCAGTGCTAATCCTTCGCATTCATCGCCGACTCCAGCAGGCGCGCCGTAATGTCGACAATAGGTACCACCCGGTCATACGCCATCCTTGTTGGACCGATCACACCGAGCACACCGATATGATCATCATCCACGCGGTAAGGCGCCGTCACGACGCTGCAATCATCCAGAATTTCGTAGCCGGACTCGTGACCAATGAAAACCTGCACACCACTTGCATTGATGCTCTTGTCGAGCAGCTTGAGCATAAACCGCTTCCTCGAGAACGCATCGAACAATCGACGAATGGTTTCGATATCCGAAAGTTCAGCAAAATCCATGAGATTGGTCTCGCCCCGGATAACAAACTCACCGGCTGGAGCTGCTGCGCCCTCCATCGCGGACTGTGCCACCGAAATGATGTCGTGCATCGCCTGGTTCATCGAGTCGCGTGTGCGATCGAGGTCGTCAATCAGCTGCTCACGTATCTGCGCCAGGTCACAACCGATGTAATTTTCATTGATGAAGTTGGCAGCCCGCTGCAACTCCTCCGGCGTGTGCGGCGTTTCGGTATGCAGAATCCGGTTTTGCACTTCACGATCATTGAAAACCAGGATGGCAAGCACTCGATTGTCGGACAACAACAGGAACTCGATCTGCCGCAATATGGCGCGCTCCCCGCGCGGCACCGTCACCATGCCGGCAAGGCTCGTTATGCTGGAAAGCATATTCGACACCGAGCCCAGCAACGCGGTCGGCTCGTCACCCCGCTCACCGAGCTGTAACTGCAGTTTTTGAATTTCCGCATCATTTGGCGGTTTGTAACGCACCAGGGTATCGACGAACAGACGGTATCCCTGCGGGGTAGGAACACGGCCCGCAGAGGTGTGCGGCGCACAAATCAGACCGAGCTCTTCTAATTCCGACATGACATTGCGGATAGTTGCAGGACTGAGTTCGACGCCGGAGTCACGCGACAGGGTCCGTGAGCCGACCGGCTGGCCGTCCCGAATAAAACGCTGGATCAGGACCTTTAACAGGTACTGAGCACGCTCGTTAGGTAGTGGATTAAGTGCTTCGCTGGCCATTCGCAAAGAAACGCATAAAAGTACGGTTAACACATTGTGTTAGTGTAAAAACAAAAAGTTAGCAACGGCTTGGCGGTGGGTCAAGGGTTTGTAACAATCAACAACCCTGCACCCGTGCTGCCTGGCCCATTGATAATCAGGCAAGAACAGATCCTGACATGAATAATTCATTTAAGACAGTGGCCCTTGTTGGTTTGTTTACAGACTCGCGGGTCGCCGAGCCTATGATACGGCTGGCAAAATACCTGGCGAAAGCGGGTATCACCGTGCTCGCGAATACGGACATAGCCGACACGTTGTCGGCGCGCGCCGTTGCCGAAGACGCACTAGCGCAAAATGCCGATCTCATTATTGCCGTTGGCGGAGACGGTACGATGCTGCATGCAGCGGGATTGGCCGCTGACGTCGACGTGCCGCTGTTGGGCATCAATCGTGGCCGTCTGGGGTTTCTGGCCGACGTATCGCCTGCCGACATGCTGGAGAGCCTGGACCAGGTGCTGGGCGGCAATTACACGAGTGAGTCGCGCCTGCAGCTGGAAGCGAAAGTCACGGCCGCAGATGGTAGTGAGAAAACGGCACTGGCGTTGAATGACGTCGTGTTGCAGCGCCGTGAAACAGGGCGAATGCTTGATTTCGAAACCAGGATCGCAAAGAAATACGTTAATACGCACATGGGCGATGGCCTGATCGCGGCGACACCAACCGGTTCGACCGCCTATGCCCTGAGTTGCGGCGGCCCGATAATCCAGCCACAACTTGACGCCATTGTTGTTGTGCCCATTTGCCCGCATACGCTTAGCGACAGACCCATCGTTATTCCCGCTAACCAGGAAATCGAAGTGCAACTCCTGGCTCGGGAAGATACCAAGGCAGAAGTCAGCGTCGATGGCCATACACTGGGGGAGATTACCCCGGACGACAGCCTTATGATCAGAGAATCCGAGCACCGTATTACACTTATTCACCCACCTGGTTACGACTTTTACGAGATTCTGCGCTCAAAACTCCACTGGGGTCGCGATGTGCGCATTCGACAGAACAAGGATTAGCAAATGCTAACGAGTCTCCAGGTCCGCAATTTCGCCATTATCGACCAGGTCGAAGTCGAATTCTCGCCCGGTATGACAGTGCTCACTGGTGAAACCGGCGCTGGCAAGTCGATTCTGGTCGATGCGCTGGGTTTAGTGCTTGGCGAGCGCGGCGGCAGTGGATTGGTCCGCGCTGGCGCAAAACGCGCAGAATTTACTGCCGAATTTGATTTGCAGAACCTGCCTGGTGCGCGGCATTGGCTGGCAGAGCAGATGCTTGACCTTGATGACGAATGCAATCTTCGCCGGGTCATTAATGCAGACGGACGCTCGCGCGCATTTATCAATGGCAACAGCGTTCCACAGCAAAGCCTGAAATCTCTGGGCGAGATGTTGCTGGATATCCATGGACAACATTTTCACCAGTCACTCGGTCACAAGAGCGTGCAAAGAGATTTGCTCGATTACTTTGGCGGCCTCGTTGATCTCAGCGTAGCGACGGAAGCCGCTTTCTCTGATTGGCAGGATCTTGCCAAAAAACTCAGCGATCTCGAGTCTGCAAATGCAGATCGCGTATCAAAGCTGGAGTTACTTCGTTTCCAGATAAGCGAACTGGATGCGCTCGATCTGGGTCCTGACGAGATCGTTACACTGTCCCAGGAACGGCAAAAACTGCTGAACAGCGGGCGACTTGCAGAGGGCGTTCATCGGGCACTGCAACAAATATACGACGGTGATCCGAAGAACGCGCAAAGCCTCATGGCCGACGCAACCCACACAATCGATTCTCTTTGCGCATTCGATGAATCGCTGCAACCAGCGCTAAACTTGCTCCAGGACGCCAACATTCAGATAGCGGAAACAGTTGACCTGTTGCGCCGCTATGCCGACGACCTCGATATGGATCCCGCACGACAAAACTGGGTAGAAGAACGGCTGGATGCGATTCAAACCATAGCCCGCAAACATCGCATCGAGCCGGAAGAAATCGACAAGCTGTATCAGCAGCTTAAGGAACAACTGGACGACCTTGAAAATGCACAAGAGCGTGGTGCAGAACTCGAAAAATCAGTAAAGCGCGCCGCATCCGGCTATCGGAAATCGGCGGGCAGACTTTCAACAGGGCGTAATAAAGCGGCTAAAGCATTTTCGAGCGCAGTGACAGATGCCATGTCGAACCTCGGTATGCCGGGCGGCATTTTTGACGCTCGGGTTTCCTCACGAGATATCAGTGATCCACGCCCCTGGGGCATGGACGATGTTGAATACCAGATCAGCGCGAATCCCGGCCAGGAGCCGCAGCCGCTGTCCCGGGTAGCCTCGGGCGGCGAGTTGTCGCGCATGAGCCTGGCAATTCAGGTTATCGCCAGTGACGGCAGCGCCATTCCGACCATGGTTTTTGACGAGGTAGATAGTGGCGTCGGTGGCGGCGTCGCAGAAATGGTCGGTTTACGCCTAAGAGAACTGGGACAAACGCGGCAGGTATTTTGTGTAACTCATCTGCCGCAAGTCGCGAGTCTTGCCAGTAACCATTTTCGCATCATGAAAATAACGGACGGCAAATCAACTAAAACCGGAATTACCCAGCTTGGCGAAGATGAACGGATAGAGGAACTGGCCAGGATGCTGGGTGGCGTGGAAATTACAAAACGCACCAGGGAACACGCGGCGGAGATGTTGCACAGCAGTATGCAGGCTGACAGAAAAAAC
>CAYOHF010000030.1:0-33984 GCA_964403695.1 uncultured Woeseiaceae bacterium
CGCCCATCGGTATCAGGAACTGGGCCTGCGGGCTTGTTTCAAGCAGTAGCGGAGCTAGTCCCAACGCAGTCGTTAGCGTCGTCAACAGAATGGGCCGAAAACGGCGGCCAGACGCTTCTGCGGCCGCTTCGATCGACGAAAAACCGGCCGCGCGCTTTTGATTGTAGAAATCGACCAGCACCACTGAAGAGTTTACTGCCACACCGGATAGGGCGACGATGCCAAACATTGATACGAACGACAGTGAATAGCCGAGGACGAAGTGTCCGAGAATTGCGCCCGCCACGCCCAGTGGAATTGAAACAAGAATTGCGAGCGGTTGCAGATATGAGCGTAATTGGGTTGCGATTAACGCAAAAATTATCAAAAGTACTACGATAAACGCCTGCGCTAACGAGGCTAAATCCTCGTTCTGCTCGCGGGTCGCGCCAGCTCGAACCCAACGCAGCCCTGCAGACGCCGACTCAAGCGACGGCATGACCTGATCCAGAACGGTTTGATTCGCGTCGTTGGGGGTGGTGACAGCCTCGTCGACGTCGGCGCTAACGGTGACAATTCGACGACCGTCAATGCGTTCTATCGAAGAGTAAGCGCGACTCTCCGCGATCTTGGCAACGGTCAGGAGTGGTGCGCGACTGCCGTTTGGCAGCACAACCTGGAACTTGTCCAGCGCGTCAAGGCTGCCGCGCGTTGCCTCCGGGTAGCGGACGTATACACGGATCTCTTCGCGGCCGCGCTGAATGCGCTGCACTTCTTCGCCGAAGAAGCCTCGTCGAACCTGAGTAGCGATATCAGACTCGCGCAACCCAGCCGAACGACCGGCATCGGTTAACTCGAAAACGAGTTGGCGCTTACCTAAATCGAAGCTGTCCTCTATATCGCCAACGCCATCTATATCCTCCAGTTGACGTTTCATTTCTTCCGCCGCAGCGATTAATTGATCTTCGTCACTATGAGCAAGTTCGAATTCGATGTCGGCGCCAAAATTGACGAAGCCGGATGAGAAACTCAATTGGTCGGCACCTTCGATCTCGCCGACGGCCTGTCTCCAGGCTCTTTCGATATCAACCGCAGGTGTGTAACGCTTACCAAATGACGTGAGCTCGATACGGACCTGCCCGATATTTTCCTGGGATGCAAAGGTCGATTCGGATCCCGGACCACTGGAAGATGATGCCCGACCACCCGTCGTGGCCGTCAGTGAGGCAAACAGTGTCTCGCCGGTTTCTTCTTCGATCTCAGCTGCTGCGACGTAGGCCGCATCGGTCACTCGCTTAATTGCTTCCTCCGTCCGCTCGAAAGGGGCGCCCGCCGGCATTGTCACCGAAGCTGTCAGACTGTTGCCTTCAATGATCGGGAAAAATATGAATCGGACATGGCCATTGCTAACGAGTCCAATGCACAACAGGAAAAATGCAAAGGCAATGCCGACCGTCGCATAGCGCCATCGCGCAGCAAATGCGACACCCGGTCGAATCGCGTTGTCGCGGATGCGACCAAGCCACCCGGAGACTCGTTGCCCCTCAGACTTCAGGATCCCGCGCGACCATTGAGCACTGGAACTCAGGTGCGATGGAAGTATCCAGAAAGCCTCAATGATCGACACTAGCAGTACGCTGATGACCACGATGGGTATCGCACGAGTAATATCGCTGAATGTTCCGCTGGTTAAGAGCAACGGCGCGAACGCTGCAACGCTCGTCAATACACCAACCATGACCGGCGCAAAAACTTTGCGAGCGCCTCCGGCAGCAGCCTCTATCCCGCTCTTGCCGGCGGCACGCTCCGCGTCAATGTTCTCGCCAATTACAATCGCATCATCGACGACCAGCCCGAGTACGATAATCAGGCCGAAAAGCGACACCATCGTGATGGTAACGCCCAACGCACCGAACAGCAGAATGCCACCCATAAAAGCGGTCGCGATACCCACGCTAACCCAAACGGCGAGTTTAAGATCGAGCATTAATACAAGAAACAGAAATACGAGTGCGAAACCATACAGACCATTCTTCAGCAGCAGGTTGATGCGCTCGCGCAGCAGATCGGTTTCATCATCAAGTTCGAGTAGCTCAATGCCGGACGGGACCTGGTAGTCGGCAAGGAACTGATCGACACGGCCTTTGACAACCAGAACGTCTTCCGCTTCGGCGCGGCTGACTTTTACAAAAATTGCTGGGCGGCCGTTATACAGGTTAAGCAATTCCGCGCGAACGAAGCCGTCACGGATTTCGGCGATATCGGCCAGCGTAATGATCGAGCCGTCTGGCTGCGAGCGAATGACGACTGACTCGAACTCACGACCGGTTTGCCGCTTCTGATTGGTTCTAAGAAGAATTTCGCCCGATTCTGAATTGATCGAACCGCCCGCGAGGTCCAGTGACGATCGGCGCACGGCGTTCGCAACATCTTCAAAACTGAGATCAAGCTGCCGCAGCATCGCCTCGCTCACCTCAATTGATATCTCGAGGTCGCGATCTCCCTGCAGCGAGACAAGAGATATTCCGGGTTGTGTCAGGAGGTCTCGTTCAACTTGTTCAGCTGCCTTTCGCAAAGCCATCGGTTCGACGTCGCCGACCACGACCAGAGTGACAACACCGCCGGTCGGTAACGGTGCGCCGATAATAGGTTTCTCCGCGTTCTCCGAAGGGAAATCACTGAGCCTGTCGACCGCCGATTCGATGTCATCCTTAACGAGCTGCACATTTGCGAAATCACTCGTCTCGACGACGATAGTGGCCAGATTCTCAGCGGCGGTGGAGCGGACACGCTTGACGCCATCGATGCCAATCACTGCTTCGTCGATACGCCGGTTGATGCCTTCTTCAACTTCAGCAGGAGTCGCGCCAGGATACGGAACGGCAATGACGACCGTTCCGGGGGATATCGTTGGAAATACCTGGCGCTGCAGGTTGCTCGCTGATAACGCGCCGCCAACGAGCAATACAACCATCAACAAGTTCGCAGCGACGGGATTGCCAATGAACCAACTGATTAGGCCGTGACTGGGTTTGCGTTCATCCGCTGAACTAGTTTCCAGCATCAGGTACCCCTGTTGCTGCTGTGCGCCCAGTCTGCCTGACTATGACGACCTGACCCTCGCGAGCTCCCGGTGGTGGCGTCGTGACGACTCCATCGGCCGGGTCGAACGCGGTTACCATGAGCAAGTTTTGCTCCTGGCCCAGTATTTCTACGCGACGTTCGGCCAAGGTATCGCCTTCGACAACCCAGACCTGATCGCGCGAGAAGAGTCCCGACTCGGGTATTCCGAGTGCGGAATCTACGATGTCGCCTTCGATGTAGACGCTGACGAACTCTCCGAGTGTCAGCTGATCATTGGCCTCGGTGCGAATAAAGAGCTTACCGAGTCGAGTGAACTCATCCAAAACGGCACCCTGACGAACAACGCTGCCCCTAAATTTCCGGTCCGTCGCGAAATCGGAAACAACCCGCGCAGAGCGACCAAGCGGATTTCCGATACGTCGAAGGTCGTCCGATGAAACCGGTGCAACGACTTCGAGATTATCTATCGAGTACATTGAGCCGACGGCGACCGTTCCGGTAACAACCTGCCCAAGATCGAGCTGTGTATCGATGACCCGGGCATCGAATGGCGCATAGACCTTCGTTCGCTTCAGGGACAGGTCGGCTATCGCTCGCGCCGCTTCGCCAGCCTTAATGCGCGCATTCGCTGCAGCGATTTGGGGAACCCGGGCGATCAGATCAGGAATGTCGCGATCCGGATTACTGGACTGGTAAATTCTCTTCTCTGCCGTCGCCTCTGCTTCGAGACGAATCAAATCGCTTCTTGCAATTTCTATGTCGGCCAGCGTGCGCTCTACAGCGAGTTCGTAATCTGAGGGCTCGATCTCAAAGAGAAGCTCGCCTTTGCTAATCCTTTCGCCGGGCCGAAACTTCGGTGACACTTGAATAACCTTGCCGCTCACTTGAGGCACGATATTGGTGATCGTGCCGGCCGCGACTGTCCCGGTTAAAGTCAGGTCAGGACGATAACTCGATACTGCGGGCGCCATGACGGTTACCGTCAGGCGCGCTGCCGGTTTTGCCGTGCGCACGGGGGCAGGGTCCGGGCTGAGGGACGCGGACAGAAGGACCGAGCCACCCACCACGGCGACGACGATAGCCAGTTGCAGCCAACCGGCGTGGCGTTCGAAGAATGCAATCATGAGTTTTCCACAAAATATACTTTCGCCTAGGATCGCACGAATCGGTTTGCTTATGTGTTTCCTGATGTAACAGGAAACGGTGCTGATTCAGGCTCAGTCTTGCCTTGTGGAGCGGCAATAGCGGTTCCGATTTCGGCACTGATCTCAATCGTCTTTTGTATCACGGCATATTCCGGACCTTTGCTGACGTCGAGTTGGTGGGTACCGACTGGTAACATACGATTCGTATTCGCCATCGATGCAGATAAAGAAACGATTCTCATGCGGTCAGGCGGGTATCTTGGCGTGGCTTGATTAAAGGAAAATCTGTTTGTCGCGGTTGTGAATCATCAACGCATGGTCTGACGGCAATTGTCGACCTTCAACTTCGACGGGTTCCGAAAATTCCTTCCTTACCCATGCCTTCGTACCAAATGAATCGCCGTAAGCCGACGAGAGCACGCGCGCAATGTTGGGCGCCGTCCGGTCAACTGTCACCGTACCGTGTGCGCCGGAAAATTCGTGTGCCAGTGCAACGCCACCATTCAACAGCATCAGGATTACGCTGATGGACTGAACTGATCTAATTGCTTGCACGATATACAACCTCACCGTTCAGCAAAGTAAGCACCGGTTTCACGTCTTTCAATTCAGCGACAGGGATCGAATACAGATCGCGATCCCACAGCACAATATCGGCAAGCTTTCCTTCCTCGATGGAGCCCACTTTCTGCTCGAGGAATACCTGCCGTGCTGCATTGATGGTGTAGGCCCGTAGCGTCTCGTGAACTGAAATCGATTCATCCGTGCCCCAGGGGTTTTCCCCATACGTGCCCAACATCGTCTCGCGTGCAGAGGCAGCCCACAAGGCATAGCGGGGTGCATACGGGGATACGTCGAAATCGGAACTACCGGCCCATTTGATACCACGCTCCTGAAAAGTTCTAAGCGGCAATACCTGCGGGCTTCGCTCAGACCCGAAATTACCGGCGTATGCATCGCCGATCCACCATAGGAATGCAGGCTGAACCTCCGGATAGGCGGCGTCATAGTCGCGTTGCAGTTTCACCATCAGGTCCATGGCATGAACGGTCGGCAGGTTGCTGTGAATGATGCTGTGCCGGAGACCCGGTGTCGGCTTGTCGGCAAGAACGCGAGCGTAACTGTCCAGCGTAAAATCAATTGCACGATCCCCGATTGCATGCGTGCCAATGTGCACACCCGCCTCGTGGAACAGGCGAATTTGCGCTAGCAACAGATCCGTCTCCAGGTAGGTCAGGCCCGTATTGCCCTCATCAACTTCGGTGAAGTTTTCGTTCCAGTCGTCGTACATCCATGCGGTTCGCGCTGTGCCGCTGCCGTCAATATAGATCTTCACGCCGCCCGATATAAGATCAACTGCATCGCCACCCGGGTTCAATATCGGCTTTATGTGCTGCAAAAGCTCGCGGGCTTCAGTCATCGTATCGGGGACACGCCAAAGCACGAATACCCGAACGCTCAGATCGCCATTCTCGTTTATCGTTTTGTAGGCATCCCAGTGGCGCTGATCAATCTCGGGGTCTTTGATTGTCGTGATGCCCTCTGCGTTGAGGAGTCCAACCTGTTCTGTCACGCCCCTGACAAAATCTTCCACGGAAACAGGCGGCGTGATACCGGCAACAAGCGCCATCGCCTGATCAGCCAGAATTCCGCTGGGGTTGCCGGCGTCGTCACGACCAATGACGCCACCATCAGGGTCGGGTGTACCGGCATCGATGCCGGCAAGTTCCAGCGCTCGTGTATTTGCCACACCGTAGTGTGCCGATGTGTGCAGCAGCCATACAGGATTGTCAGGTGATACGTCGTCGAGGTCGGCGGCGGTCAGGTCTCGTTGCTCGAGCAATTTGCCCGCGTCCCATCTCGAGCCGATCACCCACTTTCCTGCGTCGAGGTTATCGACGGCGAGCCGGACCTGTTCCTTAACATCATCGATACTCGTCACTGCCGGGTATTCGATATTCAGCGGCGATCTATCGCCAAGCGCGCCCCAGGCAAAATGATTGTGCGTGTCTATGAACCCGGGCGTTACCGTATTCCCCCCGGCGTCAATGACCTCAGTGTGCGGTCCCGCGAGCAGCCGAATTGCCTCTGTTGTGCCAACATCGGTAATCCTGTTGCCACTTACCGCTACTGCCCCGGCGATGGAATCTGCTGCGTTCATCGTGGCGACCTGGGCGTTAAGCAGAATCAGATCCGGTGCCCTCGCGTCTGACGGTTGCTCACCACAAGCCGACACACACAGAGTTAGCACGCCCAGAGTCAGTCTCACTGGTGGTGGGCTTATTCCCATTGGTCTCTCCTCTGCGCAACGCAGTGCGTATTATTGCCTGATCCAGACAATTTCAGGACGCCTATCAATTTAGTCAGTCAGTTCTTGCAAGCAACCTTTGGAATCAGGACGAAGTTTTGAGTGGGTGTCCTCATTTAACACCCAATTAACAAACGCGATGTCGTTCGTCGTGTCCTGACGTCACATCTAATCGCATGCCGGTCGCTTGTCATTGCTGTGGCCGTAGAACGCGACAATTCTCCAGTCGCCGGCAATCTTTTGTAGTACGTAAAGCGTTGTCCTGATGGCGGGCGCAATGGCGTTGCCCTGATTGTCCATTCTTGAATAACGGGTATCAACAAGTGCCAGGTTGTCGGACGCAACGCATATTTTCAAATCTGCGATTTTCGACTCAACCCAGCCCTGCGCCTCTATTTGTTCGTATAGCGTTCGCAAATTTTCCACGGCTGCCTCTGGGTCAGCCAGAACGCGGTGACCGGATCCGCCACCGATATGCACGGGCGTGGAATAAATTTCGTTCGCAACCTTGTGCATATCTTTTTCATTAAATGTCGCGAAATACTCGTAAAGCCTGGCACCGGCATCTTCTGCATCGTCGGCGACAGCAAAATTACATACAAGTAGTGCCAGTAGCGTAGTAAGCGCAATTCTCATCGTGGTACCCCCATTCAGGCAGAAATTTCCAGTGGACCATTCCCTGGATTGTAGCGTGAGTTCATGATTTGGCTATTCTTGCATGTCCAAATATTCTTGGTGTTCATGATGTATATTCAGCGATCAAACAAACAACAGAATGGGGTTCCAAGATGCGTTCTATCAAGTCATTTAATTTGACCCTGGTTTTATGCCTTTTGACTTCGGTTAGTTACGCGCAGGACAAACCGAATATCGTTCTCGTCTTCATGGATAACTTCGGCTGGGGCGAGCCGGGTTTCAATGGTGGTGGCATCGTTCGTGGCGCTGCGACACCAAGATTGGATCAGATAGCATCGGAAGGACTTCGGCTTACGAACTTTAATGTTGAGGTGCAATGCACACCATCGCGTTCTGCGCTCATGACCGGCCGCTACGCCATACGCAGTGGAAACGGGACGGTACCGCTGGGCGAGGGTTTGTATGGCCTGGTTCAGTGGGAAGTTACGATGGCGGAAATGCTCTCAGCGGCAGGGTATGCCACCGGTATGTACGGAAAGTGGCACCTCGGGCGCACTGAAGGGCGCTTTCCGACGGACCAGGGATTCGACGAATGGTACGGAGTTCCTAATTCGACCGATGAATCTGTTTACTCGTCGCTGGAAGGCTTTGCCGAAAGCGGTCTTTCAGAAACCTTCGTTATGGAAGCTAAAAAGGGCAGCGCCCCAACCAAAGTTCGTCCCTACCGTCTGGATTATCGACCGCTCATTGATCGTGATCTGACAGACAGGGCAATCAGCTTCATCAAGCGGCAAGCTGCTGCCGAGCAGCCATTTTTCGTTTACCTGCCGTACACGGCTACACACTTTCCGACAATGCCCCACCCGGACTTTGTCGGCAAATCCGGGAATGGTCCGTGGGGCGATTTGCTGATGCAGATCGACAGCTACGTCGGGGAATTACTGGATACGTTAGATGCGGCAGGCATTGCGGAGGACACAATCGTTATTTTTACGGCTGATAACGGTCCCGAGGCGTTGAGTTCCGGTGAAACCTCTCTCACCGTAGAAACTGCCGTACACGGTTCCGCGGGGCCGTGGCGCTCGACGCTGTTTACCGGCTACGAGGGTGCGCTTCGCGTGCCTTTCGCTGTTCGCTGGCCGGGTAAGATTGAAGCTGGCAGTGTGAGCGATGAGATCGTGCACGCGATGGATCTTTTTCCAACGTTGGCGAGCATTTCTGGCGGTAAGGTGCCCGACGATCGCGTCATCGACGGCATTGACATGTCCAGGTTCCTGTTTGGGCAGAATGCGGAATCCGGTCGCGAAGGCTTCATCGTCTACATGGGAAATGACATATTTGGTGTGAAATGGAGGGACTGGAAGTTGCATTTCAAAGAGCAGACTGGCTGGAATGGAGTGCTGCGCGAGTACTCGATGCCCCGCGCCTACAATCTCATGAATGATCCCCAGGAACGCGATAACGTGCTCTTTCCCCATACCTGGGTGCCTAAGGCCGCGTTGCCGCAACTGGAAGAGCACGTGGCCTCGTTGAAGAAGTTTGCCCCGGTCCCGACTGGTGCGCCGGATCCCTACAAGCCGCCGAAATAACCAGGCAACGTCAGGCGTATCCGGCGCAGCTGCTGCTTTGAAAATCAAAAAGGAAAACTCGTATGACAATGTTGCCGGATTTTAAACTCGAAACGCACTTCTCAAAGTGGGAATTTAAGGCGCGCTACCACCTGACAGCGTCGGATGCCGAGAGCATATCAATGCGCGATCTTTTGGCGCTGGCAACAGCCGAGGAACGCGAAGAGTTCGAAGGACTGTGGCTCGGCTATACGGAGACGTTCGGTGCACCTGATCTGCGTGAGGCGATCGCGTCTACCTACGAAAATCGTGAGGCTGGCGAGATTCTCTGTTTTGCGGGCGCGAGCGAGGGCATCTTTGCAGCTAATTCCGTGATGCTCGACAAGGACAGCCACGCCATTGTCGTAACGCCCAACTATCAGTCCCACGAGACTTTGCCGATAGCCATCTGTGCGGCGACTGGTATTCCGCTCGACCCCGATGATGGATGGTCACTCGATATTGACAGGGTGGCTGACGCCGTGCGACCGAACACGAAGTTGGTCACCATCAATTTCCCGCATAACCCGACTGGCGCGATCCTGTCGCCTGATCGATACGATGCGCTGATCCAGTTGTGTCGAAAGCATGGCATCTACATATTGCACGACGAAATCTTTAATGGCCTCGGCCCGACGGGAACAGAATATTTACCCTTTGTCGCGGATATTTATGAACGCGGATTGTCGCTGAACGTGATGTCCAAGTCGTATGGCTTGCCGGGACTTCGGATCGGCTGGATCGCCTGTGCTGATGGCGACGTGATCGCGAAGATGGAGCGTATGAAGCACTATCTGTCGATCTGCAGCTCTGGTCCGAGTGAGCGGCTGGCGAAGATCGCAGTGAACAATCGTAACAAACTGCTCGCGCGCAATTGTTCGATTGTCGACGAGAATCTGCCGAAGTGGGAGGCATTCTTTGCCCGCTATCCTGACTTGTTTGACTGGCGGCGTCCCGACGGATCCTGCATGGCATTCCCGCGGTACATGGGAGCCGAAGGCGTTGAACAGTTCACGCGAACGCTGCTGGAAGAGAGCGGCGTTTTGTTATTACCAAGCACAATATACAGATCAGAGCTCGGACCGACACCCAATGACCGCTTCCGTCTCGGCTATGGTCGCAAGGGTCTTGACGAAGGGTTAGCTGCGCTCGAAGCTCATGTCAGGCAAAATATCCAATGAAGATCACGTAGGTACTAAAGTTCTTTTTCGAGCCGATTTTTCTGATATTCAGACCGGCCCCTTTTATTCTATCCGCCGCAGCGCGCCAACAGCATCAACACAATGACGCCTATTATCGATCCGACGTAGAACTTCATGGAAACGGTTTTGCCTTCCATACCTGCCATCACATCAGCGGTATTTTTCCGCAGGCCGGCCAACGGGTCAGGCCCTTTCGTGAATTGCGGACCGTCCTGAGTTGAGGCCTGCTCTTGTTGTTCTGCGGCTGGATCAACTGCGGCGTCCTCGTTGGCAGGCGTTTCCGGAGTATCGTTTTTGTTGTTATCGCTCACAGTTTCTCTCCGATAGTTTTTAGCCGGACCCACTGTCGTCGGCAGGATGTATTTTGGCATACGCCGTCCGCCACCGGGCGACTTTCGTGACTACATGACTGCAATATCTCCGCAGCCGAACATGCGCGCTAGTCTTGCTCGTTCCAACCGTACTCGACGAGGAGAGGGCGGTGTCGGCCGGTGCGCCGCAACGACTCGCTTTCGAGTCTGAACCGTTCCAGCGTTTCGGGCGGTGATCCTTCCGTATCCATGATGAATCCAGAACGCATCGTTAGTCCCTGCGGGCCGAATAGCTGATAGTCGAGTGTGCCGGACGGAAAAGGAGTCTGGCGACCGTCCCACGTCCAGGCGGTGGAACCATCCAGGTGATAAAGCTCTGCAGAGATCAGGCCTGCGTGCGCTGACGTGTAGAAGCCGCTTAGCGAAATCAGCGGCATCGGGCCGTTTACCGGGTTGAAGTCACCGGCAATGACTATGCCGTCGACCGACGTGCGTTGGAGTACTTGCTGAATGAGCCGACGAATCTCGCGAGCTTCGACTCGACGCCGGTATTCTTGCCAGCTGTCCTGGTCGTCACCGCAGCACTGCAGATCCATGATCACTGTCAACAATCGTCGGCCACCCGAGAGGATGATGGCCCCGTTCACCGGGATTCCACCGTCCATGCCATAGTTTTCGTAAGCGAGTTCCTTGCTCGACATGTGCTCGCGGAGGTAGCGTCGATCCGCAGCGGGATAGGGAACAATCGATGAGAATTCCGGCAATGGTTCCTGTGACGCGCGGCTGGCGATGACGCAGCGTTGCCGCCCACCGCTCACGCCAATATTGACTTTCCATGGCTCGTTTTCGCCGGGACGCAGGTTTTCAAGTGAATTCGAAAACTCCTCATCGGTTGCCGATGGCGCAACTTCGTCAAGAAGCACAATGTCGGGATCAGCCCAAAGTAGCAGGGACCGAAATTCCTGCTGCTGAGACGAGTAAGCGTCGTCCGAGATATTCCAGGACATGACCCGGAATCCTGCGTCGTTGGTCGGGCGTTCGTCAGCCGTGCTTGACGCGGATACAAATGCGAGAAGCAGGATCACCCAAATCGAACTGACGGAAAATCTCATCGGCATATTCTAACTGCAGAATAAGAGAAAGTGGCTGAAGGTCAGATCGGCAACACTAGCCGTTCCCTATTAAATCACCAGGAGTCGCTCATTTGCTGTGGGGGCGGATTATTTGATCGTGGCTCTGGCTGATCAACGTCACTGCTTGTATCCAATACCTCCAGGTAGGGCATTCGGGCCACCTCAAGATAGCGTTGATCGTCAGCGCGGGAAAATGCATTGAAATGGATGCCAACAAATCCATTGGCACTGACCCCCAGGAACAGTCGTCTCTGGCCAAATTCTGCGAGCGTGAGGAATGACAAACTGCGCAACTGGCTAACGCGCCCATACATACTGGTATCCTGAAATTCGATACTGGCTATTGAGTCTGGCGAGTCATCCGGTTGAGCCGTTGTTGCAACGGGGTATCGCAATTGCCACAGGTATGAGAACTCCCGCTCCGCGTCGGTCACTGTAGTGGCCCGCGATTCCAGCGGTATAGGTATAGGTTCAGGGTCGGTATCGGTGCTTATTGCATCATCAGCAAGGCTAGCCGCAGCAAGCAGTATGCTGACAGGGAACAGTGTCATCCAATTCGCTTTAAGCATGACGTCACTCAGATGATTTAATTTAAACTGTATCGAGCCACCCCAATGTGCCAAAAATGCTCCTTATATACGTCTGTCTGCATCACATCGATGGCAATTAAGTACGCCTTGGTTTATGTAAAATCATTGTGTCATTGCTACGCGGGCAACGTGCGCTGCCCTCCGGAGGCGATCAGGTAACCTACAAGCAACCGGGCCGCCAGTAACAGCTGTCATTTATGGCAGGAAAGCCGGGGAAAATCGGCAACGGCTTATTCACCCGGAGCCAATGCAAACAGCCATATCAGCCCCTTTAATTCGCGCCCTGTACGATGGGGCGGTTAGGCCACGAACGTGTTTTTTCAGCATTGCTGCTAAAGACAATCTCGCATCCCCGCTATCAATTTTCTTGGTAGATAAGAAGCCCCGACATGGGGTTTTTTGTTGCCCGGCATTCGCGTCGAGCGGCAATATCGTGCAGATGAGAATGGGCTATATGCCCATTTTTTGGTTTTAGAACATATAGTTATTGATTTTTAGTGAAGTAATTTCTAGATGACGAAAGACGAACTGACAAAGTTGATTGAACCTGCGATTGAGCAGCTGGGCTTCGAATTATCGGATTTCGAGCTGAAAATCGGTGGGCAGGATGGCGTTGTGCGATTGTTTATCGATAGTCCGAACGGGATCACGCTGGAGGATTGTGAAAGCGTCAGCCGTCAGGTCAGCGCGATTCTTATTGTTGAGGACCCTGTTTCCGAAAATTACTCGCTGGAAGTGTCATCGCCAGGCCTGGACCGGACGTTGACAAAGCTGGCCCATTTTCAGCGATTTACCGGTGAAGACGTACGCGTCAAGCTGCGTTTCCCAATCGCCGGGCGACGGAATTTTCGCGGTGCATTGCGGGCCGCTGATGAGGAAAAAATTGAAATCGAGGTAGATGGCGAAGCACACAGTTTGCCGTTGGCAACTATCGAATCTGCCCGACTTGTCCCGACCGCTGGTCAGGGATAGCAGAAAACTGGAGTAGTAAGACGATGAGTAAAGAGATATTGATGGTGGTTGACGCCGTTTCTAACGAAAAAGGCGTCGAGAAGGACGTCATATTCGAAGCGATCGAAGCGGCACTGGCTTCTGCGACACGCCGGCGTCATGGTGAAGATATCGAAGTGCGTGTTGCTATCGATCGCGAAGACGGCAGCTACGAGACATTTCGTCGCTGGCTTGTTTTTGCAGACGAGTCTACCGAGCTCGAGGTTCCTGATCGTGAATTGCGCATGATCGACGCCGTAGACGTCGACGAGAATGCAGAGCCTGGCGGCTATGTCGAGGTGCCGATGGAATCTGTCGAATTCGGACGCATCGCAGCGCAGACGGCGAAGCAGGTCATCGTGCAGAAAGTACGCGAGGCTGAACGCGAGCAGGTTGTAGAGGAATATAAAGACCGCGAGGGTGAGATGCTCTCCGGGCTGGTCAAGCGTGTTGACCGCAACGGTGTCTATATTGATCTGGGTGGCAACGCCGAGGGGTTCGTCGCACGGGATCAGATGGTGCCACGCGAGCCCGCACGTCCGCATGACCGAATGAAAGCACTGCTTGTCGAGGTACGCTCGGAACAGCGTGGCCCACAATTATTCATGACCCGCACAACGCCGGAATTCCTGGTTGAGCTCTTCAAAATCGAGGTGCCGGAAGTAGGCCAGGGCTTGATCGAGATTCTTGGCTCGGCCCGCGATCCCGGGCTGCGTGCAAAAATTGCAGTGAAAAGTAATGACTCCCGTATCGATCCGGTTGGCGCGTGCGTTGGCATGCGCGGCTCGCGCGTGCAGGCGGTGTCAAACGAACTGGCCGGCGAACGTGTGGATATTATTCTGTGGGACGAAAATCCGGCGCAATTCGTTGTGAACTCAATGTCGCCTGCTGAGGTTGTTTCTATCGTCATGGATGAGGATACGCACAGCATGGACATTGCGGTTGACGAGGAAAAACTGTCGCAAGCGATTGGTCGTGGCGGGCAAAACATACGTCTTGCCAGCGAACTCACCGGTTGGGAATTGAATGTCATGACCGAGACAGACGCCGAGCAAAAGAGCGAATCAGAAATGCGCGTATTGCTCGAATTGTTTTCGAAGCAGCTCGACGTCGACGAAGAGGTCGCACTGATCCTCGTGCAGGAAGGCTTCTCAACCATCGAAGAAGTTGCCTACGTTCCAACTGGTGAGCTGGTTGATATCGATGAATTCGATGAAGACATCGTCAACGAATTGCGCAACAGGGCACGTGATGTGCTCCTGACGCAGGCGATCGTCAGTGAAGAAAAAATTGATGAGGCGCAACCGGCCGAAGACCTGTTGACCCTCGAAGGTATGGACAAGAGCCTGGCATTCACGCTGGCAAGCAAGGGCGTGGTAACGCGCGAAGACCTGGCTGAGCTGGCGACGGACGATTTGCTCGAGCTAAATGAGATGGATCAGGAAGAGGCTGCGGCGCTGATTATGAAAGCCCGTGCGCACTGGTTCGAAGCGGAACAACAGGCCTGATCGCGGCTTATACGGAGTTTTACTATGGCTGAAGTCACCGTTACACAATTTGCGGATGTGCTTAAAGTACCGGTCGAGAAGTTGCTGACGCAGCTCGACGATGCCGGTATCAAGGTTAGTGGTTCGGACGACATGATCAGCGAGGATTCAAAACTCGAGTTGTTGACGTATTTGCGTCGCAGGCATGGTCAGGACGAGTCAGAAAAGACGGATGCTGCCCCAAAGCGCATTACGCTGCGGCGCAAATCGCAGTCAGAGCTGAGGCTGTCTGGTTCGCAGGGCCGTTCAAGAACGGTCAATGTCGAGGTTCGTCGTAAGCGTACCTACATGAAACGCGATGTGCTGGAAAAAGAGGCGCAGGCGAAGCAGGACGAGCTTGATAAGCAGAAGGCTGACGAGCTGGCGAAAATTGAGGCCGAGAAAGCAGAGGTGGAACGGCTGGCGGCAGAAAAAGTCGACGCTGTTCGTGCCGCGGAGGCGGAAAAAGACAAGCTCAAGGAAGATGAAGCCAAGCAAAGCGCTGAAGCCGAGGCGCGTGAAGAGGCCGTGAAAGCCGCCGCAGCTGCTGAAGAAAAAGCCCGCGTGGTAAAAGCGGAGCAGGAATCGAAAGAGCGCCGCAACAAGGACAAAGAAAAGAAAAAAGGCAAGGGTGCAGCGACACGCTATGGCCGCCAGGAATTGCATGTCGTCGGTGGCAAAGGTGGCCGACGAAAACGCAAGACGCCGGCTCGCCGCCGGGCTGTTTCCGTTAGTTCTGACGGCCAGCATGGTTTTGAAATGCCAACCGCGCCGGTCATTCATGAAGTTGAGATTCCGGAAAATATCGCGGTGTCAGAATTGGCGCAGAAGATGGCCGTTAAAGGCAATGAAGTGGTCAAGGTGCTGTTCAATATGGGCGCCATGGTTACCATCAACCAGGTCATTGATCAGGACACGGCCATTCTGGTTGTCGAAGAACTCGGCCACACGGCTAAAGCGGTTAGCGGCGATGATGTTACTGAGCGTCTGCTGGTCAGCGAGGAGCCTGCGGGCGAAACGGTTGCACGCGCTCCTGTCGTTACGATCATGGGTCATGTCGATCATGGCAAGACGTCACTGCTCGATTACATTCGGCGTACCAAGGTTGCTGATGCTGAGGCAGGCGGAATTACGCAGCATATCGGTGCCTACGCGGTCGATACGGACAAGGGAAAAATTACTTTCCTGGATACGCCCGGGCACGCGGCGTTTACGCAGATGCGTGCACGCGGGGCGCAGGCGACGGATATCGTTATTCTTGTCGTCGCCGCAGATGATGGCGTAAAGCCACAAACCATCGAGGCAATTGAACACGCCAAGGCTGCCAAAGTGCCGATCGTGGTAGCGGTAAACAAAATGGACAAGGAAGCCGCCGATCCGGAACGGGTACGCAATGAACTGTCGCAGCACGAGATTATTTCCGAATCATGGGGCGGTGAGAACCTGTTCGCAGAAGTATCGGCGGAGACCGGTGAGGGTATCGATGCACTTTTGGACGCGATTCTGCTGCAAGCTGAGGTAATGACCCTGGAGGCTGTTGCAGAAGGGCCAGCACAGGGCATCGTTATCGAGTCAAGTCTCGAGAAAGGTCGCGGTGCCGTTGCAACGTTACTCGTACAGTCAGGTACCCTGAAACAGGGCGACATGATCATTGCCGGTGAAGAATATGGTCGTGTTCGCAACATGTTCGACGAGACTCACAAGACCGTTACAGAGGCCGGACCTTCCAGCCCGGTAGTGGTCCTTGGGTTATCTAAAACGCCGGCGTCAGGAGACGATTTCCAGGTCGTTAAGAACGAACGCAGGGCGCGCGAAGCTGCCGAATCCCGCCAGGCGAAAGCTCGCGAAGTGAAGCTTGCTCGGCAGCAGGCATCAAATCTCGAGGATGTATTCAGCCAGATGACCGAAGCGGGCGTCAGCACCGTACCGGTGTTGATCAAATCGGACGTGCACGGCAGTACCGAGGCGCTCCGCGATGCTTTGAACAAGCTCTCCACTGATGAAGTAAGGGTGAAAGTGGTCAGTTTCGGCGTGGGTGGTATCACTGAGTCCGATGTAACACTCGCCTCAGCATCGAAAGCCGTCATTATTGGTTTCAACGTTCGCGCCGACAGCGCCGCCAGAAACGCGATCAAAGAGACTGGCGTTGATGTTCGTTACTACAGCATCATTTATGAAGCGATCGACGACGTAAAAGCCGCACTCAGCGGGCTGCTAGCTCCTGAAATTCGGGAAAATATTGTTGGGTTGGCAGAGGTCAAGGAAGTCTTTACCTCGCCGAAGCTCGGCGATATTGCCGGCAGCATTGTCACGGAAGGCTACGTTAAGAGAGACAATCCGCTGCGTGTTTTGCGCGACAATGTCGTCATTTATGAAGGCGAGCTCGAATCACTGCGCCGTTTCAAGGATAACGTCAACGAAGTCCGCTCTGGTACAGAATGCGGCATCGGTGTGAAGAACTACAACGATGTTAAACCAGGTGATCAGATCGAGTGTTTCGAGCGCATTGAAGTTGCTCGGACGATAGATTAAACGAACTAAACGGTTTTTCGGTCGGATTTAAAAAGATGCCACGCGAATTTTCACGCAACCAACGCCTTGGTGCCCAGATGCAGCGCTCGCTGAGCGAATTGCTGCGATTTGAGACCAAGGACCCTGGCCTTGCCGATGTCGCCTTGACCGGCGTTGAGCTCTCAAAGGATCTCAGTGTGGCGAAGATCTATTTCAATCTGCTCAATCCTGATGATGATCCACAGCCGGCGCTTAAAGGCTTAAAACGTGCCGCTGGATTCTTGCGCAGCAAGCTGGGTGCGTCATTGTCAGTCAGGCACATTCCGGAGCTTCGTTTCGTGTACGACGACAGTATTGCGCGCGCGGCTGAGATGAGCCGTTTGATCGATACCGCTAATACCCCGCTTAAATGACCGAGCAATCAAGTAAACAAGAGCGACCGAAAGCTGTCGCTGTAGATGGCTTGCTGCTGCTGAACAAGCCGGCAGGGCTGACGTCGAACCAGGCACTACAGAAGGTCAAGCACCTGCTGCGGGCGAAAAAAGCCGGTCATACCGGCAGCCTGGATCCGGCAGCAACCGGCATGTTGCCTTTGTGTTTTGGTGAGGCAACCAAGGTTTGTGCCTATCTTCTGGCGGCGGACAAGACTTATCGGGTAACGGCGAAACTCGGCGAGGCTACTGATACCGCTGATGCCGATGGAACGATAAATGCAACGGCGGCAGTTCCTGACCTCGCCGTTAAGGATTGGGAAAAGATCATAGCCGGATTCAAAGGCGATACTTTGCAGGTGCCGCCTATGTATTCGGCACTCAAGAAAAACGGCAAGCGCCTGTATGAGCTGGCGCGCGCGGGACAGGTTGTTGAGCGTGACGCACGCCCGATTACGGTCCACGACATTAGTTTGCTGGAATTTAGTGGCACGCGGCTGGTGTTGACGGTTCATTGCTCCAAAGGCACCTATATAAGAACGCTGGTCGAAGATATTGCCAAAGCGGCAGGAACCCTGGCGCATACGGTCCGCCTGCACCGGGAAACCGTCGGCGATTTTGAGGCTTCTGACATGCTCGACATGGATGGTGCTGAGCAGCTTGCTGAAAATGGCCCCGAGGCATTGCGTGGGCGACTGCAACCGGCGGATGTGGCCCTGGCCAGCTGGCCGGAGTGCCAGGTCGAGGCTGCAGCGGGCGAGCGCTTTAGTGGTGGGCAGGCCGTGCAGACTGAGGTCGAGGGCAGGGCAGTACTTGTAAGGGTTTATGGCGAAAACCATCGTTTTCTTGGTGTCGGTGAGCTCACTGGCGAGGGCACCGTAGCACCGCGGCGGGTTTTCAGGTTAGCAGGCTGATCCAGACTTATGGGGCAGCAATTTTTTAAATTGGGCATCAGGCAAAAAAAGCCTGATATTTTCGTATTTTATGCTGTTACTGGACCGAAACTGACGCTAGAATAGCGCGCTCAAAATATAGGGCCAGAAAATAGTAAGAACGATTGGAGTTTCTTAGAAATGTCACTTACCAGTGAAAATAAAAGCAGTATCGTCGCAGATTACGCGCGCGACGAAGACGACACCGGGTCACCTGAGGTTCAGGTTGCCTTGCTGTCCGCAAGAATTTCAGAGCTGACCGATCACTTCGGTGAGCACAAGAAGGATCACCACTCCCGGCAGGGTCTTCTGAAAATGGTTAACAAGCGACGCAAGCTGCTTGATTACCTCAAGAAGAAAGACCAGAACCGGTATCGCGAGCTGATTTCCCGGCTCGGTCTCCGCCGTTAACAGTTAACCGGCGCCACAGGCAATGACCTAATCTATGTTTCGGCCCTGCGATGGGGCGAGATGAATGGTCGTGCCATTAGATAAATCATTCGAGTAATAAAGTGAAAGCAATTAAAAAGACGTTCCAATATGGTGAACATGAAGTATCCATAGAAACCGGCGCGATCGCGCGTCAGGCAAGCGGATCAATAATGGTCAATATGGCCGATACCGTTGTGCTGGTTACTGCAGTAGGCAAGAAGAAGGCTGATCCTGGCCGTGATTTCTTTCCACTGACGGTCAACTACCAGGAAAAGACTTATGCAGCCGGCAAGATTCCCGGCGGCTTTTTCAAACGCGAAGGTCGTCCGGGCGAAAAAGAAATTCTGACGTGCCGTCTGATCGATCGTCCGATTCGTCCGTTGTTTCCAAAAGGATTCAAGAACGAAGTACAGATTATCGCCACAGTCGTGTCGCTGAATCCCGATGTCGATCCTGACATTCCGGCTTTGATCGGTGCATCGGCTGCGCTGGCAATATCCGGCATGCCGTTCGCTGGTCCGATCGCCGCAGCAAAAGTTGGTTACAAAGATGGCGCATACGTCCTGAATCCGGGTCGCGCTGCTGTCGCAGAGTCAGATCTTGAGCTGGTAGTCGCTGGAACCACTGACGCGGTCCTGATGGTCGAATCCGAAGCCAATATTCTTTCGGAAGAGGTCATGCTTGGTGCTGTCATGTTCGGTCATGAGCAATTGCAGACTGCGATCGTTGCTATCAACGAACTCGTTGCAGAAGCAGGCAAAGAATCCTGGGGCTGGGAAGGCGCTGCTACGGATGAAGAGCTTGAATCGGCGGTTGCTGCTGCAGCTGAAAGCGGGCTGGCAGAGGCTTACCAGATTACAGATAAGATGGAGCGTCAGTCCAAGGTTGGTGCCACTAAATCGGCTGCCATGGAATCACTGGCAGATGGCGACGATGCTCGCTGGTCCGGAGATGATGTCAAAGGCGCTTTGTCCAGGCTTGAGAAACGTATTGTCCGTGGCAGAGTTATTGCCGGCGATTCACGAATCGATGGTCGCGACCACAGCACGGTGCGTCCTATCAATGTTGAAGTTGGTCTCCTGCCGCGCGCTCACGGTTCTTCCTTGTTTACCCGTGGCGAGACACAGGCAATTGTTGCGACCACCCTGGGTACCGGTCGCGATGCTCAGATGATCGACGCGATCGAGGGCGAACGAAAAGATCCGTTTATGTTCCATTACAACTTCCCTCCATTCTGCGTAGGTGAGACAGGCTTCGTTGGTTCGCCAAAACGCCGTGAAATCGGTCATGGCAAACTTGCCCGGCGTGGCATTGAGGCAGTAATGCCGGATTCGGAAGAATTTCCATATGTCATTCGCATCGTTTCAGAAATCACCGAATCGAATGGTTCAAGCTCGATGGCATCAGTGTGTGGCGCCAGTTTGTCACTGATGGATGCAGGCGTGCCGATCAAAGCACCGGTTGCCGGCGTCGCGATGGGACTCGTTAAGGAAGGCGAAAAATTCGCTGTCCTCACAGATATTCTCGGCGACGAGGATCACCTGGGCGATATGGACTTCAAAGTGGCTGGTACCGACCAGGGTATTACCGCATTGCAAATGGATATCAAGATCCAGGGCATTACCAAAGAAATCATGAGTACTGCGCTTGATCAGGCCAAAGACGCTCGATTGCATATCCTGCAAGAGATGAACAAGGTTATCGAATTGCCGCGTGAGGAAATGTCCGAGTGGGCACCGACCATCATTACTTTCAAGATCGATCCCGAGAAGATTCGTGATGTGATCGGTAAGGGTGGATCGGTTATTCGGGCTATGACTGAAGAGACTGGTGCATCTATCGATCTCGACAACGACGGTACGGTGAAAATAGCCTCTGTCGATGGCGCTTCAGGACGAGAGGCACGACGTCGTATCGACCTCATTACCGCGGATGTCGAGGTTGGTCGAATATACGACGGCAAGGTAGTGCGATTGATGGACTTCGGTGCATTTGTCAGCATCCTGCCGGGCAAAGACGGTCTCGTACACATTTCGCAGATATCCAACGAACGTGTTGAGAAAGTCAGCGACAAGTTGTCCGAAGGCGACGAAGTCAAGGTCAAAGTCCTTGAAGTCGATCGACAGGGCAGGGTACGTCTGAGTATGAAGGAAGTGGAAGCTGAGTAAGAGCTAACGACTGGCACATACTCGTGGGAGCGGCTTTAGCCGCGAATTTTCACGGGTACCTGGCCATTCGCGGCTAAAGCCGCTCCCACAGCAAGCAGTTGAAATTGACGGTGCGATGATTCAGTTCATCGCGCCGTTTTTTTTGCATGAAAGAAGTGGACGCTGCGTTACGACCAGCGATTGGCACGGACTCGTGGGAGCGGCTTTAGCCGCGAATGCCTACGGGGCCAGCCATTCGCGGCTAAAGCCGCTCTCACAGCAAGTAGTTGAAATTGACGGTGCGATGATTCAGTTCATCGCGCCGTTTTTTTTTGCATGAAAGAAGTGGACGCTGCGTTACGACCAGCGATTGGCACGGACTCGTGGGAGCGGCTTTAGCCGCGAATGCCTACGGGGGCCAGCTATTCGCGGCTAAAGCCGCTCCCACAGCAAGCAGTAGACAATCAACGACGCGATGATCTGAATCATCGCGCCGTTTTTTTATCCGTATAGTTTCTTGTAAGTCTGCACGAAATATTCCATTTCATGCGGTTTGGCCATACTGATACGCAGCCATTTCGTCATTGGCGGAAATCCGCGCCCAACGATGATGCCTTCTCTGAGGAATGCTTGATTAACTTCCTCTACATCGTGACCCGTTTCAAAGAAAGAGAAATTGGCATTCGACTTCACGTAGCGATGGCCTAACTCTTCGTGCATTGCCTCAACAATGGCCATTGATTCCCTGTTCTTGCGAATCGTGAACTTCTGGAACTCATCATTTTGATAGGCAGCATAGGCGGCGTTGAGACTAAGGACGCTCATTGCACCGGTTTTTCTTGTATTGATCTCTTTGGTCAGCTCAGGATGAGCGAATCCAAATCCAACCCGGAGCCCGGCCATGCCATGAATTTTCGACGCCGTTCTGGAGACGACGATATTCTTGTGGCCGTCACGGACGAGATCCATCATCGTCGAATAATCCGGATTGTCGACAAATTCGTAGTAAGCCTCGTCGATGAACACCATGCGATCCTTTGAGACCTCAAGCACGAAATCCCGCAGCTCGTTTTTCTCGATGATCGATGGAATCGGATTGTTCGGATTGACCAGGTAGACACACTTGGTGTCGCGCCTGATCGCTTTATACATAGCGTTCAGGTCGGTGTGGAAATTCTCATCAACGGGTACTCTTATGATTTCTGAACCGGTGTTGCCCGCATATCTGATCAGGTCGTGATAGGTGGGGTCGGCACAGACCACGGAACCATTTTGCATGCTGGCAAGTAAGCCCGCGGTACGCAGAATTTCGCCTGAACCGGTGCCCATTGAAATATGATCGGCGGGTACGTTGTTTAAACTCCCTATTAGGTTCAGCATTGCTCCACGGTCGGCGCCACCATACAGATTCGCATACTTAAAGGAATCGGCCATGGCTTGCAACGAGACTCGTGAGGGGCCCCAGGGATTCTCGTTGTAACAAACACGAACCATGTAGTCCGGCCGCGGAATTTCCGCGCCGAAAGCGCTGCTTAATAGGTTAACGCCGGGAACCAGCCCTGAACCGAGTGCCAGGCCACCGCCCAGCAATACCTGTCGCCTTGAAATATTCGCCATCTGTCTAACTCTCCCTAACTAACCGCGTTCATTTCGGTACATGGAAAACGGCTTGAATTATGCCGTCTTTCAACGACGTTTTGCCAAAAAAAGAAGATTTTTGTAGCGTCGGTTGCGTCCAGCGATATTGCGGATGTCTTATTTCAATTCGATTTCCAGCAGACTGCATTCCTGAACCACAGTGCTGGTCACACCACCATGGGTAACCGCTGCAGCCCATTGGACATCCCCGAGTCGGAATGATTGCATGCTCTTTTGGCCATCCGGCGTCTCCTCGAGCCAGGCGCACGGACTGAGATAAACCAGCACCCGGTCCGAGTGCTGGTGTAGTGGAGGCGTTTCGCCCGTTCTCTCTGTCACCTTTATCACCCGCACCTTGTCGTTCTCGAGGACAGTTTCATAGATATGCGGTGCCACGTTGACCGGGTCCAGTGCCGGCGATTGTGCGCTGGCGACGGCAATGCCCAGGATTAAAATGAATCCAAAGGTCATGCCGGGGCGTAAATGCTTGTTCATAAGTTTTCCTTGTCTTTCACATTCCTGGCATAGGCCGGCCATATTGTCCTGAATCGGCAAGACCGGCATCCAGGAACTCAATAATACGTCCCGGCAGGTAGTATTCAGGATGCCATGGTGTGCCGCCACTGACGAAACCAACGTGCCCGCCGTGCTGGCTGACTTCCAGTTGTACGCAGTCGGACAATTTCGCCGGATCAGGGATGGTTGCCGGCGTCATGAAAGGATCATCGAGCGAATTAATGATAAGCGTCGGCCGGCGAATATTCGCGAGGTAGCCGATAGCGCTGCAACGATCGTAATACTCGTCCTTGCCGGAGAATCCATGCAATGGTGCCGTTACGGCATCGTCAAACTCTGCGAATGTGCGGGCCTTCATCGTACGGTGCCAATCAAACGCAGCGGTGTACTGATCGAATTTTCGATTGACTGCTACCTTCATCCGTTTTAGTAAGTGATGCTGATAAATCTTTGAAAAACCAGATGTTAATGCTTTAGCAGAGTCGTGTAAATCCAGTGGTGCGCTGACGGCTGCGGCAGCATCCAAAGGTGTCGATGCGCCGTTCTCGCCGAGGTACTTGAGCAGCACATTGCCTCCGAGGGAGTAACCCACGGCCATCATCGGGCCATCGTGGCCGGTCGTTCTCAGGCGCTCCAGGAAATAGCGAATGTCGTTGGTTTCGCCCGCGTGATAGCGCCGTGGCAGGCGATTTCGGTAATCGCCGCAGTCGCGAAAATGAAGCACTGCCGCTCGCCAGCCGTTGTCTGCCGCAGCCTGCAGCATCATTCTTGCGTATGCTGAATCCGCCGAGCCCTCCAGGCCGTGCAAAATGATGAGTACTGGCGCGCCAGAGTCGGGACCGGGTCCCTCGATCATCCATTCAACCGTTGTGACATCGCCATCCGGGAGTTCAAGCACTTCATTGCGCAAGCGTGGCCGCGGTGCACCAGACCAGGGAAATGAGGGGTAAATCGTCTGCGCATGGCGGTTTCCAAGCCACCACGCCGGCTCGAAGTTACTCTCAAGAATGCGGTTTTCCGGCGCACTCTCTGTCATTGTCACTCGCCTCCACAACGTATTAGCGCTGAACGATCCCAATTACAACGCCATCGTCGCGAATTGTCGTTGCTGCCGTCGCCAAATCTTGTGTCTTGGCATTTTCAGGTACATGTACAAAAAAGGCCCCCCGATTGCTCAGGGGGCCGGCCGTGGAGTAGAAACTCCTTCAGGCATTCGCAACAGGGGGCGGGGGAGCGTATCCCTGCTGCAACGCACAAAATAGGTGTGTGCCACCCGGATGTCAAGGAACCGGACCATGGTGGTCCAGATTCGTTAATGACCCGTGACTAACTTACTTTCTTGCGATCCTGGGAAATCTGTCTGCTGCTGCTTTGTTCTTCATCTTCGCGCGAGCCGCCCGTGAACCGCTTTAGCACCTCGTCCTGCAGGGTTTTCCAGCGATTGAAATTCTTCTGGGCGATGTCAGTGACCGCAAGAACCGGATCTACGCCGACCACCCGTTTTACCTGGCCGCGAAGATTTTGTTGTTGGGTCATGAAGAGTTTCATGCTTTGTTCGAGGTAGTTCGCCATGAATCCCGGCATTACCTTGCCGTATGAGCGAATGACCTGAGACAGGAAGTCCTGGCTCATTATGGCCTCACCCTGCAATTCCTGCTCGCTGATGACTTGCAGCAGGATCGATCGCGTAATGTCGTCGCCGCTCTTCTTGTCAATGACGACAAATTCGATCTTGCTGGTGACCAGGTTACGGACATCGACCAGGGTTATATAGCGACTTTCCTCTGTGTCATACAGACGGCGATTGGGGTATTTTTTGATAACGCGCGCAGCAGGCATAGGTTGTCTCTTTTGTTCCAGGGTGTGAACGTCGTTTGCAGGCACATTGTAACGGACCACAGAGGCGGTCGCAGGTTGCGTTGACGTCAAATCTTGTGGTTGCTCAGTTGAAGGTGGTAGCTACGATAGCCCATTTTCGTCCTCAGCCAAAGGGAATTGATCAGCTGGAATACTTTCGCAGTGTTGCAGGACGTCTGTACGCCAGTTAGCGATCGCCCAGGCCCAGATTGCGCCGATACCGTCGTGGGCCAGATCAGATGGCGGTTGCTGCTTTAGCGCTTTGAGGGCACTTACCAGCGTTGGTCCGGTTCTGTCGCCAGCTATAGCCTTTGCACCGGTTAGTTTGCTGAGTTTTTGCCCTTCGGCATTCTCAACCACCGGGATATGCAAATAGTCGGGTGTCGTGAAGCCAAGCGCCCGTTGCAGGTGGATATGGCGTGGCGTTGAATCCAGCAAATCGATGCCACGTACTACCTCGGAAATGCCCTGGTCGAAATCGTCTGCAACCACAGCAAGGTGATAGGCGATAAGCCCATCACGCCGTTTGATAATGAAATCTCCGGATTCTGATTCCAGCCGCTGGCTTTGTGGTCCCTGCAATTTGTCAGTGAATTCCACTGGCCCATCATCCGTTCGCAGCCGGATTGCGACATCGCCTGGACGACAGCCGTTCCTGCAGGTTCCCGGATATATAGCACCAAGCGGTCCGCGCCTGGCATCTGCCAGGTCCCGGCGGGAACAGGAACAGGGATAAGCCTGGCCTGTCTCGAGCAGGCTTTGCAGCAAAGCTTCGTGGCGTGCCACAAACTGGCTCTGATAGCTGACCGGACCATCCCACTCAAATCCATAGGCTTCGAGCGTGCCAAGGATTACCTTGTCAGCACCAGGTTGTTCCCTTGGCGGATCGATGTCCTCGATACGCACCAGCCATTGGCCACTGCTGAACTTCGCTTGCGCAAAGCTCGCAACGGCAGCGAGCAGGGATCCAAAATGCAGGGGACCAGAGGGCGAGGGCGCAAACCGGCCTGTGTATTGAGCCGGTTTGCTCGTCATCTTTGCGCGGGCCTCAATGGCGGGCCCGAAAATTATCTATACCGGTCATCCCGATCGCGGTACTGACGCTCAGACATCTCGCGGCGTTCCTGTGCCTCAACGCACAAAGTCGCTACCGGACGGGCCTCGAGTCTTTTGAGTCCGATTTCTTCGCCGGTCTCCTCACAAAATCCATAGACGCCTTCCTCTATGCGCGTCAGACCGGAGTTGATCTTTCGAAGCAATTTGCGTTCCCGGTCACGGGTGCGTAATTCCAGCCCGAATTCAGACTCCTGTGTCGCGCGGTCGTTTGGATCGGGGAAATTGGCGGCTTCGTCCTGCATATGGTGCACGGTGCGGTCGACTTCTTTCATCAATTCCGCCTTCCAGGATGACAGGATCGCCTCGAAATGGTCCAGTTGCTCCGGGCTCATATACTCTTCGCCACGTTTGGCTGCGTATGGCTCGATACCGTGTATCGGGCCAGACAATAAATCTGTATTGACGCTCACGTTGCTGGCAGTGGCCTTACGTCTTGGCGGCCTTTGCGGCATTGCTCGCTTGGCCACAGGCGCCTTTCTTGCCGGTACCTTGCGTGCAGCTGCCTTGGGCGCAGACGCTTTTTTGGCAACCTTTTTCTTGGAAGCCTTCTTTATGGCGACCTTTTTCTTAGTTGCCGCCGTCTTTTTGCTGACTTTCTTCGTCGCAGCCGGCTTTTTCCTCGAAACCTTCCTGCTGCTGGCACGCTTCTTCGCTGCCGGCTTCTTTTTGCTGACTTTTCGCTTCTTGGTGGACTTCTTCGCTGCCTGCATTTTCCGTCTTACCTTTTTCTTGGTGGACTTTTTGGTGGGTTTCTTGTTGGCCGGCTTTTTCCGGGCAACGGTTTTCTTTTTCGGCATTTTCTTCGCCGAAGCTTTCTTTCGGGTCACTTTGGATTTCTTGGCCGTGGTCTTTTTTCTGCCAATAACTTTTTTCTTGGCAGCCTTCTTCCGGGAGGCCTTTGCGGGTTTACGCGTCCTGCTCGCGGGCTTCTTTGCGGGCATTATTCTACTCCTGCCGGTTCTGGAAAAACGCGGCATTATACATTGGTTCCCGGCACATGGAAGTAGCAAAAGCAGGCTTTTTTCAGGGTGTGCCCCCACGCCCATTTTAGAGTCGGAATGGAGCCAGGAGGTGGCACCGGAGACCGCCGCTGACAGTCGTTTGCGCTTATTCTGCAGAGCTATGTCTTTTGTCTGCGACAATCGTTTTATGTCGCCAATTACATTACACTACCCCGAATTCTCACGGGCGTGGCCTAACACCATCAAATGCGACTAAGCAAGATCAAGCTTGCCGGCTTCAAATCCTTCGTAGATCCCACCACAATTCCCTTTCCCAGCAACCTGGTAGGTGTTGTCGGGCCGAATGGGTGTGGCAAATCTAATGTAATTGACGCTGTGCGCTGGGTTATGGGCGAGAGTTCAGCCAGCCGCCTGCGTGGCGATTCGATCACCGACGTCATTTTCAACGGCTCAAGTACCCGCAAACCGATCGGCGCGGCTTCGGTCGAGCTGCTGTTCGACAATACGGATACAACGCTCGAAGGGCAGTATGCCAAGTATGCTGAAATTGGCATTCGCCGCGAGGTGTCCAGGGACGGGATATCGAACTATTATCTGAATGGCACCCGTTGCCGGCGCAAAGACATCACCGGTATATTTCTTGGTACGGGATTGGGCCCGCGCAGCTATTCGATTATCGAGCAGGGGATGATCTCGCGGATCATCGAGGCCAAACCGGAGGAGATGCGCACCTTCCTGGAAGAAGCTGCAGGCATTTCCAAATACAAAGAGCGTCGTCGTGAGACCTCAAACCGCATCAAACACACCAAGGAAAACCTCGAACGCCTGGCCGACGTTCTCGACGAGGTCGAGAAACAGATCAAGCACCTCGACCGGCAATCGAAAACCGCGGAACGCTATGGCCGCCTGAAAGACAAGGAACGCAAAACCGGTGCCGAATTGCTGGCGTTGCGACTCCGTGATCTCGATGACCGCGCCAGCCAGTCAACGGCGAGCCTGAACGAAAAAGAGACGGCGATGCAGGCGCTAATCGCGGAACAACGAAAAATCGAAGCGAGCATCGAAGATGCACGTGTCAGGCAGAGCGAGCGCTCGGATGATTTTAACGCAGTGCAGGGACGTTTCTATAAGTCGGGTTCGGAAATTGCGCGCATCGAACAAACCATCGAGCACGCGCATGAACTGCGTGAGCGACAGGAAAAAGATCTTGAACAGGCGATCAAGGGCGCGCAGGAAATTGCCGATCACATCAATAAGGACCAAAGCGATATCGCGCAGCTGGAGCTGACGTTAAGTGAGTTGGTACCTGGTCTTGAGCAGGCAAGGGAGCGAGAGGCAAGCTCCAGGTTATCACTTGAAAGTGCTGAACAAGCCCTGGCCGAGTGGCAGGAAAAGTGGGACGAATACACGCTCAATTCGAACGATGCAAAACAAACGCGAAATGTTGAGCAAACCAGGGCCGAACAAATTGAGTCGAGGCTGACAAGCCTGGCGGAGCGACGGCGAAGACTGGATGAATCGCAACAGTCTGCCAACCCGCAGGATTTGCACGAACAATTTGAAAGTCTCACGATCATTGAACAAAGAAAACGCCAGGCTCGTGAAGAGTTTGATCGGCACATTGCGGATCTGGGTGACAAGATTCACAAGCTGCGCGAGCAGGACAAGAAACTCAACCGCCTGGTTGAGGAACGGCGTGCAGTTTTGCAGTCTTCGCAAGCCAAATATGTATCACTTGAAGCAATCCAGAAAGCGGCACTTGGCGAGGGCGATGATGCGATCAAAAGTTGGCTTGAGTCATCCGGCTTGCAGGGTAATGCGCGCGTAGCGCAATCCATAGACGTTGAAGCGGGTTGGGAAACTGCTGTTGAAACGGTGCTCGGAGAATACCTTCAGGCGGTGTGCGTCAGTGATGTAACAACCGCAACGACAAGTCTTGCAAAATTGGCGGGCGGCAGCATTACGTTGCTGGTGGACAATGCAGACAGTGCACCCGGCGATGACACGGCCTCGACGTTGGCCGCTAAGGTTTCAAAAGCGCCAACAGCGGTTCTCGAATTATTGCGCTCTGTGCGTGTTGCGGAGTCGCTGGAAAAAGCGCTCAGCATTAGAGAGCAGCTCGATAATCTGGGCGCCGATGGTTCCGTTATTACCGCTGATGGCGTTTGGCTTAGCAGAAGCTGGTTAAGGGTTAACCGCGATAAAGATGCCGGGTCCGGTGTTTTGGGTCGTGAACATGATATGCGACGCTTGAAGAACGAAATTCGTGAATTACAGGCACGCAGCGACAGCGCGGCCAAGCTGGTAAAGGACGGGCGCAACCGGCTTGTTCACTTTGAAGACCGGCGCGAGAAATTGCAGATTGATGCCGCGGCGTTGCTCGATGAATATTCCGAGATCAAAGGCAAGCTCGACAACGCTCGTTTTCAGCTGGATCAGGCGAACGCAAGACAAGCCGCTTTCTCCGCAGAAAATAGTGATATCGAAAAGGAAAAGATCACAGCAGAAGAGCAAGTTCGTGAATCGAGGAGCGAGTTCACGCAGGCAGAAAATATCCTTGTGGAACTCGACGTGCAGCGCCAATCACTGGATGCACAGCGGGATGAATTACGCGGCGAGCTTACGCGTGTTCGGGCCCAGGCAGATGAAGATCGCATTGCTGCACATGATCTTGCGATTCAGTTCGAAACGCGCCGTTCGAACAAAGATTCTGCGGCGCAAAGCCTTGCAAGAATGCAATCGCAGCTTGAGCATTTCGGTAACAGGGATAAAGACATTCGACAGCAGCTCGAACAAAGCGACGCGCCGATGGCCGCCAACAAGGAAGAGCTTGCGCGTCTATTACAAAATCGAATTGAGGTCGAGACTGAGCTTGGCGAAGCAAGAAAGCTTGTCGAAACTGTAGAAAATCAATTGCGGGAATTTGATCAGTCCCGAATGCTGGCCGATCAATCCGTGGAGGAATCGCGTGGTCAGGTGAGCGAGGCGCGCATGGCGGTTCAGGAAATTAGCGTTCGCCGTGAGGGTTTTGCTGAGCAACTTGGCCAGACGAGTTTTGATCTTGGCGAGCTGCTCGAAGAGCTGGATGAATCTGCCAATATCGATGACTGGGATGTAACGCTGGAGAAAGTACGGCGCAGCATTGACCGTCTCGGGCCAATCAATCTTGCCGCTATCGATGAATTCAAAGAGCAGTCAGAACGCAAAGAATATCTTGATGCACAGCTTGCCGATTTGCACAGCGCCCTGGCAACACTGGAGGGTGCTATTCGCAAAATTGATCGTGAAACGAGAACTCGTTTCCGCGAAACGTTTGTCAATGTTGATGCAGGCTTCAAAAAACTGTTCCCGAAATTATTTGGTGGTGGGCACGCCTATCTGGAGTTAACCGGCGACGATTTGCTCTCGGCTGGCGTTACAGTAATGGCCAGGCCGCCAGGCAAACGCAACAGCACCATTCATTTGCTCTCTGGCGGTGAAAAGGCACTGACTGCGGTTGCGCTCGTCTTTGCGATTTTTGAACTAAACCCGGCACCGTTTTGTCTTCTCGATGAGGTTGATGCGCCGCTCGACGATGCGAACGTCACGCGTTTTTGTGAAATCGTCAAGAGCATGTCTGATGTGGTCCAGTTCGTTTTCATTACGCACAACAAGGTCACGATGGAGATGGCACGACAACTGACGGGCGTGACCATGCAGGAACCAGGCGTATCGCGACTCGTGTCCGTCGATCTTGACGAAGCGGTGAAGATGGCGGCGAGCTGATTCGCGAGCGATAGAGAATTCTTATGGACGGTCTGCGTTGGTATCTGTTGTTGTTCGGGCTGTTTGTCGTCGCCGGCGTTTATCTGTACAGCCGCATTCAACGCAACAAGTCGAACGACGACAACCCGGATGCGGACGAACTTGAACGTCATGAACCATCCCTGGACGGAGAAAGTTTGTCAGACCCGGTGGAGCCGGCTTTTGACGAATTCCAGGAAGAGGGTGACAGCGAATCCGAGTTGAGTGAGGCCGGACCTCCTGCGGAACAAAAGGTCGTCACACTCAGAATTGTTGCCCGAAATAATGGCTCATTCGCCGGAGACGAACTTGCGTTGAGTTTGCGTGGTATTGGCATGCGGCACGGAAAGTTTGGCATCTTCCACCAGTACGAAGGCAGCGACGAGGACAAGGTCGTCTTTAGTGCAGCGAGTCTCGTTGAACCAGGCAGTTTCGATATGGCCAACCTCAAGGACCAGAAGATCCCGGGCATCAGCCTGTTTATGGTTCTGCCAGGCCCGATGGATGGCGCCGAGGCGTTTGACCTGATGACGGCAGCGTCGAGAACGCTGTCAGGTTCTCTTGACGCAGAACTTCTGGACGAGTCTGGCAGTACGCTCAGCATTCAGCGTGAACGTTATCTGCGCGAAGAAATAATCCAGTTTCAGCACAGCGCCCTGTTAGCCTGACGCGCCCGTTCTGCCAATGAGCGTTCCTGCCGCGACCCGAAAAAGAATTGATTCGCTTCGGGATGAGATTCGCCACCACAATTATCAGTACCACGTGCTCGATGAGCCCGATGTCCCGGATGCTGAATATGATCGGCTGGTGCGCGAGTTACAGCAACTTGAAGCCAAACACCCGGAGCTGATTACGCCGGATTCACCGACCCAGCGGGTTGGCGCCGAACCGATCAAGGCATTCGGCACAGTCGAGCACCAGATTCGCATGCTGTCACTGGACAATGCGTTCAGCGAAGACGAGTTGCGGGGTTTTCACCGGCGCGTAACGGACCGGCTGGACATCGATATCGACGCCGAGCTTAGTTACGCAGCCGAACCAAAGCTCGATGGTGCGGCAGTCAGCCTCCGTTATGAAGGCGGAGAGCTTGTCAAAGGTGCTACGCGAGGCGATGGCACAACGGGCGAGGACATTACGCACAACGTGCGTACGATTACTGCAGTGCCATTGAGGCTGCTGGGCAAGGGATTCCCCGATACGCTTGAGGTGCGCGGTGAAGTGTTCATGCCACGCGCCGGTTTCAAAGCATTTAATGAGCAGGCGCTGAAAAATGACGAGAAAACTTTCGTCAATCCCAGAAATGCAGCAGCCGGCAGCCTGCGGCAACTGGACCCGCGATTGACGGCTGCGAGGCCTCTGGATATATACGTCTATTCGGTAGGGCAGGTCGTTGGCGGAGAGCTGCCGGAGTGTCACAGCGACATTCTGCAGCAACTGCAGCTGTGGGGTCTGAAGGTCTGTCCTGAGAGCAAGGTGGTCACGGGGATCGATGGCTGCATGGCTTTTTATGAAGACATCGGTGCACGTCGTGACGGGCTTGCCTATGACATAGATGGCGTAGTGTACAAGGTTGATCGACTCGATTACCAACAACAACTTGGCTTCGTTTCGCGAGCACCACGCTGGGCAATAGCGCATAAATTTCCGGCAGAGGAGGAGCTCACACTGGTCCGTGATATTGAGTTCCAGGTCGGTCGGACGGGCGCCATAACGCCGGTGGCAAGGCTGGAGCCCGTTTTCGTAGGCGGTGTCACTGTAAGCAACGCTACGCTGCACAATATGGACGAACTGCATCGCAAGGATGTGAGAGTAGGGGACACGGTGATCGTGCGCCGTGCAGGCGATGTAATTCCGGAGGTCGTCAAGGTCGTTCCCGGCAAGCGGCCGGCGAAAACCAAAATTGTCAAAGCACCGACGAAATGCCCCGTTTGCGGATCCGCAGTAGCCCGCGAGGAAGACGAGGCAGTAACGCGATGTACCGGTGGCTTGTTCTGCTCGGCGCAACGAGCGGAGGCACTGAAGCACTTTGTGTCGCGGCGCGCCCTCGACGTCGAGGGCCTTGGTAGCAAGCTGATAGAGCAGCTCGTAGCGATAGATCGCATCAAGACGCCGGCTGATATTTTCCGTCTCGACAAGGAAGAACTGATTGAGATGGAGCGAATGGGCGAGAAATCGGCCGAAAATTTGCTCGCCTCGATCGAAAAGAGCAAAAGCACGACGCTCTCAAGATTCCTCTACGGCCTTGGCATTCGCGAGGTAGGAGAGGCAACTGCGGGTTCGCTTGCGGCTCACTACGGCAAGCTGAAGGGGATTATGGCGGCCGATGAGGAGGCCCTGCAGCAGGTTGATGATGTCGGCCCCATCGTTGCGTTCCGAGTTCAGACGTTTTTCGCTGAAAAACACAATCAGGAAGTTATCCAGCGACTGATCGATTCAGGCGTGACCTGGGCAGAGACCGAACCCAGGCAGGTGACGGCAGGTTTGCTATCCGGTAAGACATTTGTGCTCACCGGCACCCTGACCACGATGACCCGCGACGAGGCAAAAGACAAAATTCAGGCAGCGGGTGGAAAAGTAACCGGCAGCGTATCCCGGAAAACGGATTTCGTCGTCTACGGAGACAATGCTGGTTCGAAACTAACAAAAGCGCAAAACCTGAAGATCACCACTCTGAATGAGGTCGAATTGGAAAAATTCCTCACTGATCAATAATTAACCAGTTTTTGGGAAAAACGGATCAATAATTTCCAATGAAATCAATTCCTAAAACTAAACAAGACGTCCAGAAATAACAGCGGTTTTCACCACAAAATGAAGGTATAACTTGGGCTATTTTTCCCAACTCGTTTATTTCATTGACGAAAATCACCTGCGTTCATATATTTTCCGCCCATGCAAAGTAGCTCAAACAGCGTAGTGCTATTGGCACTTCTAAAAGCCCTTCGGCCGATCGCCAGGTTCCTAATGAAAGCCGGGATTGGTTATCGTGAATTTGCAGAAATTGCAAAATGTGCGTTCGTGGATGTGGCCACGTCGGATTACGGTCTTCGTGGTCGTCCGACCAATATTTCGCGAGTTGCGGTAATGACCGGACTTACACGGAAGGACGTTAAGAGATTGCGAGACAAAATTTCGGCGGGAACTCAGG